>NZ_JADEXP010000537.1 GCF_015207065.1 Leptolyngbya cf. ectocarpi LEGE 11479
TCCCCTCGGCTATCGGTAGGCAGATCGTTTTATCCCCGGCGACTCCTCGTCGTTTGCGTTTGGCCATCGTCCTTGGCCTCCAAACTCTATGCCCTCATTTTAGCCAAACAAACTGAGTTGGAACTAGGTTTAATGTCAAATACACCATTACTGGGTCGTTTAGCTAACGGTAGGGCCGGTTCTGGCGATATTGTAATATCAACATAGTCCCGTAGTAGTACGCCCTCGTCCGCAGCATCTTCCGGTTCAGAGCGAGCATCCATTACGTATACGCCAGCGGAGCGATCCTCGTCGGAAACACCCTCAGGATTTTGCATAGTCAAGTGACGAAACAGTTTCTCGTCACCGTTGCCCGCCAACACGCGCACCTTAAAAAACTCACCGCTATTAAAAGGCTCATTCTCCGGATCGTCTGACGGCAGAGGCTCGTCCGGTTCAATAAAGACGCGTACACGGCCTTCCTCTTCTCGCTCAGGTTTGACGGTAAATTCTAGTGACTTTTTACGTCCTGATGTGAGAATAGGCGTGGTTGGCAGTGGGATATCGTCTATATTTTCCTCAGGAGCCGTATTTGCCAGCGGTAGCTGGGTGCCCAAACTAATCACCCAGCAGCGACCGCCGCCGTTGTCGAACCAGCCCTTTACGGCAAAGGGAAGATAGGCCCCAAAATCAGTAAATCCGTCGGATCCCAACTTGGCAAAACTTTCTAAATATTGACTCCAGTTGGTGATTAGCTGGGGTTGAAAGATGTCAGCGTCGCCGCGTATATCTTCTGTAAATCCAACAAAACCAGCCACACTCAAGTTCACTCCTTGAATTGCCCGGCTCCCACTAGGGATTTCCTCAACGTATACACCAGGGGCAAAGTAATCGAGTCGAGCCATAGCGCCATCCTTCGAGCCTATATCGCACGTATTGTTCTAACGACGGTGAAACGAATTTTTCGCAATCGTGCAACAAAACCTCAATGTCAGTTTGATTTCTCAATCTGATGGGGAACCATGCAACTGCGAAAAGTGCTTGTCTCCATCGTGGAACTAATAAGGTTTGGTTGTGAAAAGATATGGCTACTTAAAGGATAATAGTACGAGTCAACGCTATGCCTTGTTCATCTAACTCATTGGTTTCTAAAACGGATAATATCGTCATTATGCCGACAATGTCGCTGCAGCAGTTAGCGCAGCGATTCTCACAGCGGCATCCACCTTGTGCTGAACGGATCTATCGCAATACGCTGGCGGTGGGTGCGGTGGCGCAATACCTTAGGCTACTGGGAATCGCCACTGACGTTAGCCAGAGTGATAGCTGGCACCCGGTGCTGCAGCTGGTTAACGACGTGGCCGATCTCTATCTGCCAGGCTATGGCCGAGTGGAATGTCGTGTGGTTGAGGGGGATGCCGCTGACTGTTACGTACCGGCGAATGTGAGCTGCGATCGCATTGCCTACATCATTGTTCGTCTATATCTAGATTCCGCAGAGCCAGAAGCCGCTTTGCTAGGTTTTGCCACTAAGGTAGCGAGTGAACGGATACAGCTCCATCACCTACGGAGTTTATCCGAGCTGCCTCAGTATCTTAATGCTTACCGAGACTTGGCCATACTGACGACGCCCGAGGGGTAAGGCGTGGGTGGCCAGTTCGCTATGATCTTCTCAGTTAGCCCGCTGCCACTGACGGACGACTTCTTCGACCACTGAGCGATCCGGTGGCGAGCTGACCTGACCGGTGGGGTCGGTCATGGCCCCCGGAATGTTTTTACTCCAGGGGCTGTTGGGAACTGTCCCTAAGTCAACCTTTGTATTCATGGAGCGAAAGCCGTGCTGTACAAATACAGCCTGCTGCTCTGGAGCTGTCAAAAAACTAATCAGTTCGCGGGCAGCTTTAGCCTCGCCGCCGCTGACATCGCGGCGCACAATGGCAGCCGTAGAGACAGTCTCTACGGTCGGATCTAGATAGAGAATTTGGTAAGGCTGCCCTTGGGTGGCGCTGGACTGTTCCCAGCGGTGTAGGGCGATACTTTCATAAACCGTGGCAATATCAGCATCGTTGGGGCCACGGGTAATAAACTCTTGCAACAAAACATCTGTAGAGCGCGGCGGCTGATAGACTGAGCGTTTGACTAAACCAAACAGTGTTTGGACATTGTCTTTACCAAAATCACCAGGGGTGAGAGTGTTGCTATTGGCCTCAGACTGGGACCACAGACTCATGGTGAGCTGACCGCTGTTAGAGCGCGTGGGGTCCGTAGTCACAAAGTCAAAGCTTCCCCAGGCGCTGTTGCCTCCAATTTTATCCCAGCTGCCACTGGCGACAGCGTCCTCTAGTCGCTGCCACTGAAACTTACCCCCTGGGAACAGGGCCTGGGCTCGCTCTGGCCAAGAGATTGCCACTAGCATGGTTTTGGCAATGGGCTGGGGTGTTTCATAAAAGGGGTCGGTGCTATGCTGCGCCTGCCAACGCTGGCCGAGTTCATCCAGCAGCTGACCATTGGCCGGAATTAAGATTGTTGGCTCAAAGTCGTTTTTGTCGTCGATATAGTTGTTGACGATATCCTGGGAGCCTTGAAATTCCAGGTTGATTTGGATGGATGGATTCTGTTGTTCAAACCGGGTTTCGAGAAGTTTTAGAGGTTCTTGCAGTTCGCTACCGCTGACGATGGTAATGGACTGGTTGACGCCGGGGAGGGGAGCGTAGGCGAGACCAGTGGCGGCGATGATGATGGCAAGGGAGGTGAGGGGTTTAGG
>NZ_JADEXP010000538.1 GCF_015207065.1 Leptolyngbya cf. ectocarpi LEGE 11479
TTCACAAGAATGGCACTCCTATAGAAGTTTCAGCAACCATTTCTCCACTCAGGAATGACACAGGAGAGATTGTAGGTGCCTCAAAAATTGTGCGGGATATTACCGAACGCAAACAAGCAGAAATGCAGCTGCGACTGACCAACGAAAAACTTGTGCGCGCCACCCGTCTCAAAGATGAATTTCTGGCCAATATGAGCCACGAACTGCGCACGCCCCTTAACGCTATTCTAGGCATGGCAGAGAGTTTACAGGAGCAAGTATTTGGGGAAATTCATCAGCAACAAGTTAAACCATTAGACATGATTCGGCGTAGTGGCCATCACTTGCTAGAACTTATTAATGACATTTTAGATGTCGCTAAAATTGAGTCTGGCCAGATAGAGTTAGACGTGACGTTATCTGCGGTAGAGCCTATTTGTCAAGAAAGTTTAACTTTTATTATGCAGCAGGCCTATCAAAAATCTATTCAAATTGAGACTAACTTGCCAACCCATTTACCTAATGTGCATGTGGATAAGCTGCGTATGCGCCAGGTGTTAATTAACTTACTGAGTAACGCGGTGAAGTTTACTCCAAAGGGAGGACGCGTACGCCTAGACGTTAGCCTCCAAAATTATCCAAAGCAAAATAGAGCCGATATCAATGCATTTGTGCGAATTGCTATCAGTGATACTGGCATTGGTATTGCGTCTGAACATATCAGTAACCTGTTTGAGCCTTTTATCCAAATTGATAGCGACTTAAACCGTAAATATTCAGGGACAGGGTTAGGATTAGCCTTGGTGAAACGCATTGTTGAGCTCCATGGCGGAGTGGTGGAGGTAACGAGTAAGCTCGGTAATGGTAGTTGTTTTACGGTCGATCTGCCCTGTACCCTTGCGTCTCCATTTCCTCCGGCGATCCCTCTACGGGCGCTATCAAAACCTGAGGCCAATCAGACCCAATTTATGGGAGCTTCTTTAATTTTACTGGCTGAAAATGAAGACGCTAATAGTATTACAATTATGAGCTATCTGAGAGCCAAAGGATATTGCGTACAAATAGCGGCAAACTGTCAAGGAGTCATCGATCTAGCTCAGAGTGCTTTACCTGATTTGATCTTGATTGATAGTCATCTACCAGGGATAGATGCTTTAGATACGATTCGGCAGATTCGTTGTATCTCGAATTTGACCGATATTCCTATCATTACTCTAGCAGCTTCAGATATAAAAAATCACCCAGATCAATATCCTACACTAGGAACCTATCGTTATCTCAGCAAACCATTTAAGGTGAAAACATTGATCGATGCTATACAACAGCTTTTGCAAGAGGGTATCAAGTGAGCACTCCAATCATTCTTATTGTTGATGATGAATCCGATAATTTTGATGTGATATCAGTTCTGTTGAGTAACCAAGATTATCAGTTTCACTATATTGATAATGCGCAACGGGTAATCGATTCTCTAGATATTATTCAGCCAGATTTAATTCTCTTGGATGTGATGATGCCTGGCATCAATGGGATTGAACTCTGTAAACAGATTAGGGCAATACCTAAGTGGCAAGCTATCCCAATCACGATGGTAACAGCGCTAACGAGGAAAGAAGACCTCGCTCGCTGTCTGAATGCAGGTGCTGATGATTTTATTAGCAAACCACTTAATGGGCTGGAATTGCGGGCTAGGGTAACCTCGATGTTACGGATCAAACATCAGCATGACGATCTACAGACCTTGCTCAAGTTTCGAGAAGACATGGTACACATGCTCGTTCATGATCTACGCAATCGTCTTACGGATGTTCTGCTAGGTGTAGAATTTCTTGAGATGGATGTAGATTCAGTTATTCAGAAAAGACTGGAGAAAATCTATGAGTCGGCTCAGGGGTTACAGCTTTTAATTGATGATTTACTAAAAATTGCCCTGCTTGAATCTGGCAATATACGACTCAATCGAACAGAGGTTGATATTCGTAAACTTGTGGAGTCTTTGCTTGGTAATTTTGATGCGATCGCAACCCAAAAAAAACAGTCACTCATTAGTCAATTTTCGAATTCTCTAACTAATGGCATTCTTATAGATGAAACATTAATGTATCGTGTATTAGATAACCTCCTATCCAATGCTATTAAGTTTGCTCCAGAAAACAGTAAAATTATTGTAAATGTAGACCTTACCCAGTCAGGTAAACTCAAAATACAAGTTATTGATTCTGGTCCTGGTGTCCCCGATAGATTACGACAAAAGATTTTTGAAAAGTATGAGATCGGCAACCTGATGCCCAATGTTTCCCAAATAGGTTTAGGCTTGGCTCTATGCAAAATGATTATCAAAGCCCATCAAGGTGAAATTTGTGTCAAAAGCAATCAACCAAGGGGAGCTATCTTTGAGATTACTTTAACTCAGCCTCACTTTCTTTAAAGGCACATCAAAAAAAATCTGAACTCAAATTATAAAAAACAATTTTGAATTGCTGTTATTTCATTTCTATACCTTAATAAACTAATTCTCATGAGGGCTTTCTCATTGCTACATGAAAAATATCTAATAAGATTTTCATTAAATTATTCTTGATGAATAGATTCTCACACTCTTTTCACAAAGACTTTAGCGCTATTGAGTATGGTACTTTGGTAATAGGTAGGTGCTCTTAATTCATCATTAGATAAAAGTCTGAACTGATTTACTCAACTAATAAAAGCTAACTGTTTAAATTTTCTCTGCAAAGAGTTAAATGTCTTTAATGAAATT
>NZ_JADEXP010000539.1 GCF_015207065.1 Leptolyngbya cf. ectocarpi LEGE 11479
CTATCATGGGATATGTAGTTCATGTGTTTTATTTTCTGGCATGGTGAAGGCTCGCTCGATTTATGTCTGTAATGAATGCGGTGCGGAATCACGTCAATATTTTGGTAAGTGCGCCGTTTGTGGAAGCTGGAATTCGTTGGTGGAGCAGGTGCAGGAGTCCACATCCACCAGCACTCGTCCGGGGCGTCGTAGCCAGCGTGCCGCTCAGCGCACCGATAGTAAACCACGTCTGGCTAAGACGTTTAGTCAGATTGCGGATCATCCCCAAGCTCGCATTGGCTCTGGCTATGGTGAGCTAGACCGGGTGCTGGGTGGCGGGATTGTGCCAGGGTCGCTGGTGTTGGTGGGTGGGGACCCTGGCATTGGTAAGTCCACGCTGTTGTTGCAAACGGCCAATCAGCTGGCGGCCCATGGGTTGGTGCTGTATGTATGCGCAGAGGAGTCGGGGCAGCAGGTAAAGTTGCGATCGCAACGTCTAGGCATCGCCATTGGGCAAGGGGAAAATGGGGCGCAGGGGGAGAATGGACCACCTGCACCAGAATCCCTTTATCTCCTACCCGAAACTGACCTGGAAACCATTCTGTCCGAACTGGAATCGCTCCGACCTCGGGTAGCTGTTATTGATAGTATTCAGGCACTGTTCTACAACCAGCTCACATCCGCGCCAGGGTCGGTGTCCCAGGTACGCGAATGCACATCGGCCCTGATGCAGTTGGCCAAACGGGAAAACATTACCCTGTTTATTGTGGGGCATGTCACTAAGGAAGGGGCCATTGCCGGACCTAAGGTGCTAGAACATTTGGTAGATACGGTTCTGTACTTTGAGGGCGATCGGTTTGCCAGCCATCGGTTGTTGCGTTCGGTCAAAAACCGTTTTGGTGCTACCCATGAGCTGGGGGTGTTTGAAATGGTGACCGAGGGGTTAGCAGAGGTGTCAAATCCTTCGGCGTTGTTTATGGGTAACCGTGATGAGGCGGTGCCAGGGATTTCGACCATTGTTGCCTGTGAGGGTTCACGGCCTTTAGTGGTGGAGCTGCAGGCATTGGTGAGTCCCACCAGCTACAGTTCTCCTCGACGGACGGCCACCGGCATTGAGTACAATCGATTGCTCCAGATTTTGGCGGTGCTGGAAAAACGGGTGGGCATTCCCCTGTCTAAGCTGGATGCCTATGTGGCCTCATCGGGGGGGCTGAGCGTGGCTGAACCGGCGGCGGATTTGGGGGTGGCCATTGCTGTGGCCGCTAGCTTTCGCGATCGCATTGTCGATCCCACACTGGTGCTGCTGGGGGAAGTGGGTTTGGGGGGACAAGTTCGGCCTGTTTCCCAGATAGAAGTGCGGCTTAAAGAATCCGCTAAACTCGGATTCAAACGCGCATTGGTGCCAAAAGGTCAGAAAATTCAGGGGTTGTCCATGGAGATCACCGAAGTGGGCAGAGTAGTAGATGCGATCGCCACAGCCCTCGCCTTTCAAATGGATACTGACGAGTGAGCGCCCCCTGACCTTCCGCCCCCATGACAGCCTTCTTTTCAGATATTTTTCATCAGCTTAGTCAACTATTCGACACCAAACTGGTGGTCCTAGGCAACACTACCATTACCCCCAAGCTGCTGGTCAGTTTGTCAATTTGGCTGACCCTCATTTTCTTCACCATTGGCCTGGTCAAACGCTTTCTCAAACGGCATCTACTGGCTAGCATTGACGCCAATAATCGAGAAGCCATTGCCACCCTAGTCAGCTATGCTGTCGGCGTCGTTGCCATCTTTGTCGCTGTTCAATACACCGGTATTAATCTAAGTTCCCTAGGCATTATTCTGGGGGGCTTGGGGGTAGGCATCGGCTTTGGACTGCAGCACATTGCCGATGACTTTATTAGCGGTCTCATTTTGCTATTTGAGCGCACCCTCAAAGTCAATGACCTGATCGAACTCGATGACTATCGATTTCAAGGATTAGTGGGGCGGATCGTGGAGGTCAATCTCCGCTCCGCCATTATTAGGAGCCTGGACGATGGGGATGTGGTCATTCCCAATAGCCAGCTCATCAATAATCGCGTTCTCAATTGGAGTCACCGCACCTCCATTGCCCGTCTCAAAATTCCGGTGGGGGTATCCTACGACAGCGATCCAATTTTGGTGACTGAACTCCTGCTCAAAGCTGCCTACATGGAGCCAGCTGTCTGCGATAAACCCATTCCCAAAGCCATGTTTCTAGCCTTTGGTGAAGACTCTCTGCAATTTGAACTGTGGGTTTGGGTCGATGTCAATAAACGCTTTAACGTTCAAAGTTCGCTGCACTTCGCCATCGAATATAATCTGCGCCAGTTCAACATCGAAATTGCGTTTCCCCAAAGAGATGTATGGATTCGGAATTTACCACCTCCAGCCAATGGAGACAGCCCTCCGCCCTTTTATAACCGACAAATTGCCTTTGAGCATCGTCCCAGCGTTCCCACTCAGACCACCCTCAAAGATATGCTGCGTCAGGTCAGCTACTTTGCTAATTTTAGCGATTTGGAGATCCGACAGCTGATTGAAATTGGCCACCGGCAGCGCAGTCGAGCGGGAACCATCCTGTTCCACGAAGGTGATTCCGGTAGCTCGTTTTATATTTTGCTAGAAGGTAAAATTGATATTCTGGCGGAAAAACTCGACCGGCATCTGGCCACTGTTGAACCGGGCCATTTTTTTGGTGAAGTGGCGCTGTTACTGGGGGTACCCCGGACGGCCATGGCT
>NZ_JADEXP010000540.1 GCF_015207065.1 Leptolyngbya cf. ectocarpi LEGE 11479
GCGTAATCCTTCGTGGTACGGCCAGGGCAAATTGGAAAATGAGACCGCCGGTCCCTCAGTAATGGCTTCGTCGTAGAACGATTCAAAGCGGACAAACTTAGCCGCCGATGTGGGTTCCACATCTTCTAGCAGTTTACGCATCGGAAACCCGAGCCAGGGAACAACCATGGCCCATGCTTCGACGCAGCGAAATCGATAAATCCGTTCTTCTAATGGAAATTTTGTGTAGAGATCGTTAAGATCGTAGGTTTTGGGGTTTTTGACTAGGCCAGCAATCTCTAGCTTCCAGGGCTCTGTTGGCAGGTTTTGCGCGTTTTCCCAAATATTTTTTGTCAAGCCAAACTCATAGAAGTTGTTGTAGCGACTGGCAAATCTCTGTTCGGTCACCGGACGTCCAGCGTCAGTAAACGCTGGATTAGTCCTGACATTGGGCAGAGGATCACCCAAAGTACCATCGAAAGTCTCAGAACCTTGGGCCGTCAGGGGGCGACCGTAGCAGCTGGTGGCAGCAATACCAAAGCCGACACCCGCTAAGTTTTTAAGAAATCGACGACGGTTGAAGTAAGCCGTTTCTGAGGTGGCTAATGTCTCAGGCAGTTGCCAGTTGGGACGAATATGAATAAAGCTCATGGCTGAAGGCTAGGGGCAGGGAGAAACAGGGCATACAACTGGAGATACCTTAGCCTATTCACCTGAACGCTAAATGAGCAGAAACTGAATGACAGCGGTAGGCGAACCGCACTGTGGCACAATTAAACCTAGTCATTAAATACCTTACGTTTAAGAAGCCCTGTGAGTACTGCTACCTCTATCCGGCGCGCCGTTTTTCCCTTTACTGCGGTCATCGGCCAAGAAGATATGAAACTGGCCCTGATCTTGAATGTCATTGACCCTAAGATTGGCGGGGTCATGATCATGGGCGATCGCGGTACTGGCAAATCTACGACTATCCGAGCACTAGCCGATCTATTGCCTGAGATCAGTGTGGTCGAAAACGATCCGTTTAACCGTGCTCCTGAGGATCCTGAGGTTAAGCAAGAATTCGACGGGCAGGCTGTTCCAGCAGGAACGATGAAGGTGCCCATGGTGGATCTACCGCTCGGTGCCACCGAAGACCGTGTGTGCGGCACCATTGATATTGAGAAGGCCCTATCTGAAGGTGTGAAAGCCTTTGAACCGGGTTTATTAGCTAAGGCTAACCGAGGGTTGCTGTATGTCGATGAAGTCAACCTGCTAGATGACCACCTCGTTGATGTCCTGCTGGACTCTGCCGCGTCAGGGCGCAATACGGTAGAGCGCGAGGGCATTTCCATTCGCCACCCGGCACAGTTCGTTTTGATCGGCTCGGGTAACCCGGAAGAAGGCGAGTTGCGTCCCCAGCTGCTGGACCGTTTTGGCATGCATGCTGAGATTCGGACAGTCAAGGATCCGGGCCAGCGCGTACAGATTGTGGACCAGCGCTCTGAGTTTGACCAAGACCCCGATGCATTTTTAGACAAATATCAGGCTGAGCAAACAGCGCTGCAGGAGAAAATCGTCAGCGCGCAGCAGCGTCTCAAGGACGTCACCATGGACCACGAGTATCGGGTGCAGATTTCCCAGGTGTGCTCTGAGCTAGATGTTGATGGTCTCCGGGGTGATATTGTGTCTAATCGCGCCGCTAAAGCATTAGCCGCCTACGAGGGGCGTACTGAAGTAACCCTTGATGACATTCAGACTGTTATTGCTCTTTGTCTGCGTCACCGTTTACGGAAGGATCCGTTGGAATCTATTGATTCTGGCTATAAGGTTGAGAAAACCTTTGGCACTGTTTTTGGGGTAACGATTCCTGATCCCTCTGCCAATGGCCGCACCCCTGTGGGTGCTCGATAGATGCGCAAACGAATCTTGGGGTTAGATCCTGGTTTAGCCATCCTAGGATTCGGCATTCTTGAATATGATCCAGCCACCACCCGAGATCTTAAACCCGATCTCGCGGTGGTTGATTTTGGCATTATTGAGACGCCTGCGGGAACAGAGGTGGGCTCACGGCTATGCACCATCTATGAGGATCTCAACAGTATTATTGAGACCTATCAGCCTGATTCTGTTTCTATCGAAAAGTTGTTTTTTTACCGCATGGGGAACACAATTTTGGTGGCCCAAGCTAGGGGAGTTGTTATGCTGGTGCTAGCGCAGCATAACCTTCCCTTTTTGGAATTTACTCCAGCTCAAATTAAGCAGGCGCTTACAGGCTATGGTAATGCTGACAAAAAAGATGTCCAAGAAGCCGTACAGCGAGAACTCAAGCTAGAAAAGATTCCTCGACCCGACGATGCTGCCGACGCTCTCGCAGTAGCTATGACCGGTTGGTTTAACTTGGATTAATCTAATTCGTCAGCATGGGTGGATTGACAGGAAAAGGTTAGTCAAAATATTTTTCACATGGCCATATTTTGGCAACTCTACTGCGAATAAGAGCTGTGAAGGGCGCACGTCGACTCAACATGCTACGGACTTCCGTTTCTAAACGAGTAATGTCAGCAGGATTTTGAGGTTTTGTGTCCAATGCGTTACGCAACTGATGAAGTTTTTCTTGCACTCTGACGTAACAATAGTCCGGACAGAAAAGCGAGAGAAATAGCCAGAAAAGCTATTCAGGCACTAAGGTTTTGTTAACAGACAAACCCACCTGAATAGCCATGACATGCATCATACCGGGTCTACTACGAAAAGTGGG
>NZ_JADEXP010000541.1 GCF_015207065.1 Leptolyngbya cf. ectocarpi LEGE 11479
CCCAAACCTCGAAAAACACGAAAGGCACGAAAGGCACGAACCAATACCTCCTAAAACGTTGTTAGTGTTCTGATGGAACTATGGCTAGGGCATTACAATGTCCTAATCTTGGAATTTGGAATTGCTGACCAGGTGTAGACCTGCGTGCTCGCTATACGGGGGTGTCCACACTGTCCAGCCAAGATACCTTCCAATTGGAGATTTCTCCTCGTTTCAATCTGCAGCGAGGCATCGGTTTGGGCAGTCATCGACAAGATTGGCTACGAACCCAGGGTGGTCTAATGATTCAGCCCTTTTTAGATGACAATAACAATAGCCAACGTGACCCCGGAGAATCTGGCTATCTAGAAGATTTGGATCTCTTGGTTACTGTCAATCATCAGCCACTGGACTACTATCAACCCCAAATTCAAAATGGCCATGCCACCATAGCCCTGACGCCAGGGCTATACCGGATTGATTTAGATCCCGCTGGATTTCCCTTGGATCGGCAGGCCGTTGATCAAGCCGTTGCAGCCGAGGTCACCCCTGGGGAATATACCCAAGTCTTAATTCCTCTGGGCCGTTCGTTTAGCGTATCTGGAGTTGTGCTCGATGCTGACGGTCATGCCATGGGCGGTCAGCAAGTCAAGATAGTCAATACAACCTCGGACCGTAGCCAGCTATCAGTCACCAATGGGGCTGGAGTCTTTTATTTAGAGGGTATATCTCCAGGCCGCTATCGGTTTGAAATCGGTGACCAAGCAGTAGAAAGTACGACATTAGACTTTAGCGATACCACTCAGCCGTTTCAAGAAGTCAACTTTAAGGTATTACCCCATGGCATTGAGACTCAAATTCCTAGTCTGGGTATGGACCTGCCCTAAAGTCCTGGATCCACCGTTGGCCCAGGGCGTAATCCAAAACGATGCGGATAACTAGAAATAAGCCAAAACTTTTGACAATAGGCCAGATAAAGGGAAAAACAGTACTGATATCTAAGCTTAGGGCTGACCAATTACTGCTTTCTAGCTGACTTAAGCCGCGCGTCAGGGCAAATGCTCCCACAGCACCGCTGCGTAGATGGGGATTTTTGTCTTGCCGAACGATGTAGCGGTAGGTGACGCCAAACAAAAAAGCGCAGACTGTCCCCATGGCTATGGGCACAATCCCTAGGGTGCCGTTAGTTGGAATAGTTGCGCCCAAGATATCGTGTAGCTCTGCGTCTAACACCAAACCGACTGCACTCACACTTGCTCCGGCCAGTGCCGCTATGCCACCGGATTTGACCGATTCGATGCGCTCTAAGTCCATGCGTTTATCTATATATACTCGCTATTCTGCGTCAATTTTGCCATCGCCCAAAAATCGGGTATTGATCTACCGTATGATAGAAGCAGCCGTTTAAGCGGTGTTTTTAATTTACTAAACAAGTCAGACGATATGGATATTTTGACGCTAGGCTGGGTTGCCCTACTATCTTTCTTTAGCTTTTCCATCTCCATGGTGATTTGGGGTCGTAACGGTTTTTAGAGATTTAAGTGAGTCCTATGACAAGTGACCTAGAGGGACAGGCATACGCTGTATTAGCTACTCTGGCGGCACTGCTTTTGGTTTTGGTAACCGGAGGTGTCATTTATCTAACAACTGTTGAGTGGCGTGACAAGCGGAAACGAACTCAAGAGGCGTTGGATAATCGCAAGCCTGTAAGTCAGCGAACGAAAAAAAAGAAGTAGCGTAATTTTTTCAAGGTTTAGGAGCATGGCGCTGCCATGCTCCTTTGCTGTCTTTAGCAGTTTTACCCACACCAGTGCCTTTGGTACCTGAACTTATGCCGTCTACGCCTAACAGTGCGCCTAACAGTGCGCCTAACAGTGCGCCTAACAGTGCTCTGTCGGCACGCCAGCTAGCCTTTTTTGTCCTCAGGGATATTGACAAAGGTGCATTTGCCGACGTTGCCCTGGAGCGTAATATCGGCAAATTTACATTGGCACCGGCAGACCGGCGGCTAGCGACAGAACTGATTTATGGCATTGTGCGTCGCCAACGTACATTGGATGCCCTGATTGACCAGCTAGGGAAACGTCCTGCTGATCAGCAGCCTGCTGACCTCCGACGCATATTACATCTGGGGTTTTATCAGCTGCGTTATCTCGACCATGTGCCTGATCACGCAGTTGTCGATACAACGGTTCAACTGGCAAAACATCAGCGCTTGGGCAAGCTCAGCGGTGTGGTCAATGGCATGCTCAGACAGTATATTCGTCTACAAGCCGCTGATAGTGACCCTCTGGAGCTGCCCACCGATACGATGCAAGCATTGGGAGTTTTTCACAGCTACCCTGACTGGATTATTCAGGCTTGGCACCAGCGCCTACCTGCAGAAGACGTTGCCAAACTCTGTGAATGGTTTAATCAAACGCCCAAAATTGACCTGCGGGTCAACCGGCTGCGCACCACCGTCGAACAGGTGGTGACAGCATTGAGCGATCATGGGTTAACGGTGACTTCCCATGCCACGATTCCAAACGCCGTCAGAATTGTGGGACCGACGGGAAATGTGCGCAAGCTACCGGGCTATGACGAGGGTTGGTGGATGGTACAGGATAGCAGTGCCCAGCTGGTTAGTTATTTAGTCGATCCACAGCCGGGGGAAACGATTATTGATGCCTGTGCGGCCCCCGGTGGAAAAGCCACCCATCTGGCAGAAATGATGGGGGATACGG
>NZ_JADEXP010000542.1 GCF_015207065.1 Leptolyngbya cf. ectocarpi LEGE 11479
CCCTTATAATGCGCACCACTTCCATCGACATCGGAACGACAAACGCCTTGATATTCAATGAGTTAAGTAGTTAAGGTGGTTCTGGAGGGGCTACGCTCGAATGATCGCAAGCGGTTGAAATGGTGGTTGACAGCGCTTCTTGGTGCTGTATGATTCGCCTCCCGCTACGAGAGATCGCAGCGAGCCAAGTGTTTGAAGCTAAACGAGTTTCTCGCAAAAAACTTCAAAATAAACGCTTGACAGGCTCTGAGGAAAGCGTAGAATGCGCGCCTCGGTTGAGACGAAAAGCTCTTAACCAAACGCTCTTTAACAAATTGAATCAAGCAATTCGTGTGGGTGCTTGTGAGTACGGACTGATAGTCAAAAAGATTATCAGCATCACAAGTGGCCATGCGAGAAATCACATAGTCATTTGAGATTGCTGAGCCAAGTTTAGGGTTTCTTAAAAACCCAAGCAGTATTGAACTGAAGAGTTTGATCATGGCTCAGATTGAACGCTGGCGGCAGGCCTAACACATGCAAGTCGAGCGGATGACGGGAGCTTGCTCCTTGATTCAGCGGCGGACGGGTGAGTAATGCCTAGGAATCTGCCTGGTAGTGGGGGACAACGTTTCGAAAGGAACGCTAATACCGCATACGTCCTACGGGAGAAAGCAGGGGACCTTCGGGCCTTGCGCTATCAGATGAGCCTAGGTCGGATTAGCTAGTTGGTGGGGTAATGGCTCACCAAGGCGACGATCCGTAACTGGTCTGAGAGGATGATCAGTCACACTGGAACTGAGACACGGTCCAGACTCCTACGGGAGGCAGCAGTGGGGAATATTGGACAATGGGCGAAAGCCTGATCCAGCCATGCCGCGTGTGTGAAGAAGGTCTTCGGATTGTAAAGCACTTTAAGTTGGGAGGAAGGGCAGTAAGTTAATACCTTGCTGTTTTGACGTTACCGACAGAATAAGCACCGGCTAACTCTGTGCCAGCAGCCGCGGTAATACAGAGGGTGCAAGCGTTAATCGGAATTACTGGGCGTAAAGCGCGCGTAGGTGGTTTGTTAAGTTGGATGTGAAAGCCCCGGGCTCAACCTGGGAACTGCATCCAAAACTGGCAAGCTAGAGTACGGTAGAGGGTGGTGGAATTTCCTGTGTAGCGGTGAAATGCGTAGATATAGGAAGGAACACCAGTGGCGAAGGCGACCACCTGGACTGATACTGACACTGAGGTGCGAAAGCGTGGGGAGCAAACAGGATTAGATACCCTGGTAGTCCACGCCGTAAACGATGTCAACTAGCCGTTGGAATCCTTGAGATTTTAGTGGCGCAGCTAACGCATTAAGTTGACCGCCTGGGGAGTACGGCCGCAAGGTTAAAACTCAAATGAATTGACGGGGGCCCGCACAAGCGGTGGAGCATGTGGTTTAATTCGAAGCAACGCGAAGAACCTTACCAGGCCTTGACATGCAGAGAACTTTCCAGAGATGGATTGGTGCCTTCGGGAACTCTGACACAGGTGCTGCATGGCTGTCGTCAGCTCGTGTCGTGAGATGTTGGGTTAAGTCCCGTAACGAGCGCAACCCTTGTCCTTAGTTACCAGCACGTTATGGTGGGCACTCTAAGGAGACTGCCGGTGACAAACCGGAGGAAGGTGGGGATGACGTCAAGTCCTCATGGCCCTTACGGCCTGGGCTACACACGTGCTACAATGGTGGTGACAGAGGGCAGCGACTTCGCGAGGAGGAGCTAATCCCTAAAAGCCATCTCAGTTCGGATTGTTCTCTGCAACTCGAGAGCATGAAGTTGGAATCGCTAGTAATCGTGGATCAGCATGCCACGGTGAATACGTTCCCGGGCCTTGTACACACCGCCCGTCACACCATGGGAGTTGGGTTTACCCGAAGGTGGTGCGCTAACCAGCAATGGAGGCAGCCAACCACGGTAGGCTCAGCGACTGGGGTGAAGTCGTAACAAGGTAGCCGTAGGGGAACCTGCGGCTGGATCACCTCCTTTCTAAGGAATGATCTTGACCAGACAGCTTGGCCTTCGGGCTAAGTGACAATCTTCAAGATCGCTTAGAACATTAGCTAGGTATCAGTTCGCTGATACACTGGCATTACGCGGAACATTGCCGCCTTCGTTTCTCTTTCTTGCCGAAGTTGCTGACACACCGGTGTCAGCATTTTTGGGGTTCGGGCTTGTAGCTCAGTTGGTTAGAGCGCACCCCTGATAAGGGTGAGGTCGGTAGTTCGAATCTACCCAGGCCCACCACAGTCTCTCTGTTCAGGCAGAAAGATGTATCAAGGACGGCGTGAGAGCGCCTCGCAAGTTGCTTCGCAACTCACTGTGCGCTCGACGTCGATTTTGCTTGGCAAAATCAACTAGGGGCCATAGCTCAGCTGGGAGAGCGCCTGCCTTGCACGCAGGAGGTCAGCGGTTCGATCCCGCTTGGCTCCACCACTTTCGCAGTAAGCAGTTACTTGTCAGAACTTAGAAATGAACATTCGTTGATGAATGTTGATTTCTGACTTTTGTCAGATCGTTCTTTAAAAATTCGGATATGTGATAGAAATAGACTGATGGCCAGTTTCACTGCTGGTTAATCAGGCTAAGGTAAAATTTGTGAGTTCTGCTCGAAAGAGCGACGTGCGAATTTTCGGCGAATGTCGTCTTCACAGTATAACCAGATTGCTTGGGGTTATAT
>NZ_JADEXP010000543.1 GCF_015207065.1 Leptolyngbya cf. ectocarpi LEGE 11479
GTTAATGGCATCTTGGTATCTACTGTACGTTCGTGGAGCAGGACCTCGCTCAACGGGTCTCATTCGGCTGGCCCCTCTACCTTGGCCATCGCTTCTAGTTTCAGTAGAGCACTTAACCCAGGATTACTAGAGAATGACTCTGCTGCCTTTCGATACTCGGCTTCTGCAGTTGCCAGCTGATTAGGGTCGCTTCTGTCTGGATTTTGGAGAAGTTCAAAATACTGCTCTGTTGCTTGGGCAAGTTCGCGCGCCTTGAGGCTTTGTTGGGGAACATCGACCAGTTGAATTTCCTCGGCAATATCTTCAATCGATTGATTTTCGTATTCCACAGCTTGCAGGTCCTCGCTGTCGAGGCTTCTCAATTCTCCCTGATTAATGGATTGAATGATAAATGGTGAGTGAGTGGTACAGACAAACTGTATGGAAGGAAACGTTGTTTTGAGATCGTTAACGACCTGGCGTTGCCATTTGGGATGAAGATGGACATCAATCTCATCAATTAAGATCAGACCCATCGTTTTTTGCAGAATGCAGGGTAAATCATCAGAACCAAAATCTATAGATTCAGGTAAGAACATTGCATTCTGAGTCACGACTTTAATCGCAATATCCGCAATCAACGCCACCATCATTTTTTGACCTGCACTGAGATGGCTAAAGGGTTGAGGATCATTATCTATTAAGAGCACAACCTCTGCCCGGTCAGGATCAAACCATAGGTCGTTAGCCTCTGGAATACAGCGTAAAATTGCAAACTTAACGACATCATAGCCAGGCCGCATTCTTCCCTGGCGATTAATAGCGGCTAGCGCTTCCTTCTGGAACCATGTTTGTAAATCGGAAAGTCGAATACGCTCTTCAAAGCAGTCATAGAACGCTTCCCAACGATGGGAGGGACTAGCTCCATTCTGTTTGGCTTTTTTCCTTCGCTCATTGGACGGTAGCCAAGCTCGACCAGCTCCGTAGTAAGCGATGACTGGGAACCAAACGTCTTCACCTCTTCGATCTTGCTCAAAAAGCTGGGTAATGATTTCTACAGCTTCCTTAGCATCAGTATTTGAAGTTTTTGCGCCACCTTGACGGATCTGTCTTAGCCAATGAATGTCATGCTGATTGCCAATGCAACCCGTGGCATTAACTTGAACAGGTTTGCATTCAACAAACTGAGTTCTATCTCCAGCCTCAACAGCCTCTAAACGAATTTCAGTGGATAGAATATTACGTCTACTATTAGCTAAATTTGAATCGGGCACTTTCACTAGCCATACGCCTGCCGCAATTGCTAGGGCATCGAGTACAGATGTTTTGCCGGTGCCATTATCACCCACGAGTAGGGTGAACTGGGGATGCAGTTCTAGCGAATGCTCTGAGAATTTCTTAAAATTCTTGATTTCCAATCGATCAATTCTCATGGAAGTAACCCAATACCTTCAATTTGGAAAGTCTATTACGCAAACAATAGTCTGAACAGATTCCAGACACCCAAACTATGAACTAATGGACGCTTTTAGCTATTGGAGAGGTTGACAGACTCGTTGCATTTGCTAAATCTGAGCTACGGTGACCCCGGTACCGCCGTCGGCCTGTTCGGCATTTTCAAAGCTGAGTATCTGGGGATGGCGTTTGAGAAACTCGCGGACACCGCGTTTGAGTTTGCCGGTACCGTGGCCGTGGATGATCCAGATGGGGCCAGCGGCGGTGGCGATAAAGTTCTCCAGATCGGCTTCGGCTTCGGCTACACGCATCCCCCTGAGGTCAATGGTGTTTTTAGAGGTGCGCACGGCGGGCGCGGCGGGTTCTTTTTTGGCGATGTTGACGGTCGTGCGGCGTTTCTCAGCTGTCTTTTCAGGCAGAGCTTTGGTGGCTGGGGCAGCCGCTTTTTCGCCAGTGAGGGATTCAATCTCGCTGAGGTCAACAACGGTTTTCATCAGGCCAAAGCGGACGGCGACTTTGCCGTCGGCGTCGGGGGCACCGACGACCTCAGCCGTTTGTCCGCCGAGGCCCAAGAGTCGGACTTTTTCACCCAGTTTAGGTTTGTAGGCGGTGATGGCTTTTTTGGCTGGATGATCGCCCTTGGGTGCCTGCTGGGCGACCGCTTCAACTAGCTCCGTGGCTTTTTGGGCGGCTCGGGCGGTGGGGTTGCCCTTTTGCAGCTGGCGAATGACGGTGGCAATTTCGGCTTTTGCTTCGGCTACGGCGGCTTGGATGGCTTTTTCTTGCTCTAGCTTTTGCGTGCGTTCCCAGCCTTGGATGGCGGCGGCTTTGCGCTCAATATCGGTCTTGAGGGCTTCGGCTTGGGCCACAATACCGGCGGCCTGTTCGGCCTGGTCTTCCTGGCGTTTCCGCTGGGCTTCTAGACCGGCAATCACCTGGTTAACATCGTCTTGTTTGGTGGCTCCCACATAGGTTTGGGCCGTATCCACCACGGTCGGGGTTAACCCCAGCCGCCGGGCGATGGAAAGGGCGTTGGAGCGTCCTGGAATGCCCCATAGCAGTCGATAGGTGGGGGACAGGCTGACGTCGTCAAATTCTACGGAGGCATTTTCGAACCGCTCGTCCTGATATTTGAGGGCTTTGAGTTCACCAAAGTGGGTGGTGGCAACGGTCAGCCGGGTGTGGCTGGCCAGGTGTTGGAGCAGTGAGATCGCAAGGGCACTCCCCTCCGTCGGATCGGTCCCTGTCT
>NZ_JADEXP010000019.1 GCF_015207065.1 Leptolyngbya cf. ectocarpi LEGE 11479
CCACGAGCGGCCGGAATTGATTTTGATCAATATGGATACATCAGGGGTCAATGGCTGGCAAGCCATTCAAAGGCTCAAGGCGTCTAGAGCGACCTGGATGATTCCAGCTATCGCTATATGCAACCACTCCATAGAAGGAGATTTGCTGGTACAGGCTGGCTTTGATTCTTACTGTCGGCAGCCTGTATCGATTAAATATCTTCTGATGAAAATCGATGTTTTGGTGAATACGGATGCGGTCACCTTTAAACAGAAAGATGAATTAGCAGTTACCCCTTCGGGTATTAGATCTACAGAGACACTTGGCTCCGCAAAGCCGATCGGCCAGACCATGGTGGTGTATGTGGAAGATAGTTCTAGAGATAGTCAAACCATGGCTCAGATTATTGAGAGCGCTGGTTACAGCTACGCTAACATTTCTGATTCTTTGCAGGCTTTACCCCAACTCTTAGAGTACAAGCCTCAGCTGATCTTTCTAGATTTAGTCATGCCGGTGGTCAATGGCTATGAGCTTTGTGCTCAGATTCGACGCATTTCAGCCTTTAGCAAAACGCCGATTGTCATTGTAACGAATAATGACGGTATGATTGACCGGGTGCGGGCTAAAGTAGTGGGTGCTTCTGGTTTTGTGGGCAAGCCCATTGGAGAACAGCGGATTTTGAGGGTAGTTAGAAAATTTTTGAATCCGTTTCAGTCCATACCAGACGATTCTGTCACGTTGCGATCGCGACTTCTCAATAAGCTAAATCTATTCAAGGCAAGTTCTGATTTTCAACAAAACTTGGATAAATAGAGTTGCTCTGCTCCCATATCAGAGAGCATGCCTTTATATATATGTTTTTATTGTTGGGTTATCCCTGGGATTCTTTACCTGGAACATTTCTATGGATAGTGTAAGTATTGATGGCATTAGTTTTCACGCTCTGTCTAGACCGTTATATCAACTGAGCCCGCTTGACTGCTCTAGTTAGGGCATAAAAAATCAAACATCGCCTGAAATATAAGTTAATAATCATGCTCATTTTGTATTTATTTTTGTTTTAAAGGGTAGTTGAGTCAAATGGCTTAAATGTATAACTTATTTATTAAGGGCTATAGGGTGAAAAATTGCTGCAACATTGGCAGGCAAGGTTTCCTGATTCAGGATATTCCTGGCTGTACTCTTTAGAAGGCTTACATTCTCTATATTCCCTGTAAAAGACTGTCGTGTCAGCAAGGCTTTTCTCGGCTATCTATAATAGCTTAGATATGTGTTTATCTAATTTTTTAGATGGTTCTAGATAAAGGTTTCGGCACTTTTAAGAACAGCCAGTTTAATCTTTAGATCCTGAAAATTAATTTTCTAGTTACGCCAAACAGCTGACGATTTTGTATAGTCACTATATATTCTGATTTGATGTCCACCTATGCCCATGGGCAGATATTGGGTATGCCAGTTATAGCAAGTAGTTAAACCTTTTCTGTACCTTTCGTCTGCGGCTGAAACAATCAAGTTGGGCAGCATATAATCTTTCTTTTTCTATTTTGATTATCTATACGTGTTTGCCATGACCAAAATTTTGCTGATTGGGAATGAGCGGTCAAGTTACGGCGTATTGAGTCAGCAGCTTCAGACGTATAACTATACTTTAACTACCTCTATCGGTGGCGGAGACCAAGGAATTTTGCGGGCCATTAGAGAATCTCCTGACCTGATTTTAGTGGATTCAGACTTAGCAATTATCGATGGTTGGCAGGTCATTAAAATTATTAAGGCCTCTACGGTCACTCGATCAACGCCGGTCATCGTACTGATGTCCCCCACCGATCAAGAAGCATGGCAAAAGGTGCTTCAGTCAGACTGTGATGATTATTGCCTAAAGCCAGTGGGATTTACATATCTATTGGGTAAAATTCAGCGTCTGGTGGGACATGTTTTTAGCGCAAATCAGTCAGAAGTTAATGAGGAGGCATCATTTTCTCGAGATCTAGGTTTTCAAAATAAACAGGCTTCCCACGTCCCATCGCCTATTTCTTCGAATAATAGTAAGCCTGAGCCTTTGAGCAAATCGGTATCCGCGAAACCTCTAGTTATCTATATTGAAGATCATCAGGCAGACAGCCTCGCTATGGCAAAAATTGTTCAAAATAAAGGCTACAGCTATGCCAATATTGTTAATCCTCTTGAGGCCTTGCCCAAGCTGTTAGAGTTAAAGCCTAAGCTGATATTTTTAGACTTAGTGATGCCCTTAGTTAATGGCTATGAGCTATGTGCCCAGATTCGCCGGATGTCAGTATTTAAGACAATTCCGATTATTATTGTTACCAACAACGATGGGATTGCTGACCGGGTACGCGCCAAGGTTGTTGGCGCATCGGGTTTTTTGGGTAAGCCCATTCGGCCAAAACGGGTTGGAAAGGTGCTGGCCAAATATTTACAACCGGTGTCAAATGTTACCCAGGACAATACCGATCAGCCTGATTTTTCACCCCTATTCTAACTAGGGGTGCTGATGTCGTTTGGGTTACTGACATCAGCACTATTTGAATTGATTAAACATCCAGGAGATTTATGGTTACAGCTTTAGTGGTAGAAGATAGCTTGACGGATCGAGAACAGTTAACCCACCATCTTCACAATATGAAGATCATGGTAATTGGTGTCGAGAGTAGCGAAGAAGCGCTTTTCAAGATGCAGTCTACCAAACCTGATATCGTCTTTGTCGATGTGGTGCTGCCAGGGCAAAGCGGATTTGAGTTGTGTCGAGATTTAAAAACCAATCAGCAGACTCAAGATATTCCGGTTGTTATTTTTTCAACAAAGGATACGGACGTGGATAAACTCTGGGGCTCAATGTTAGGGGCAGATGCTTATTTGAGCAAACCTATCAATGCTGACCAGCTAGCCCAAACACTTCAAAACATCATCGGTTAGGGCCTATGAATGCAGCAGCAACTACCCATAGCACACAGGTGAATTCTCAAGAGGCATTTTTACAACCAGATCCCTTAGGGTTAGCCCCTATCCCTGAGGATACCCGTCAACGATTTCTGAGGTTTCGACTGTCTGGTGAAGATATAACTTTATTACCTTTGGCAAAGGTCGCTGAGGTACTACAGCTGACGACTGCCGAGATTTTACCCATTCCTGACGTACCTCCCTGGCTGTTGGGTATGTGTAACTGGCGCGGCGAAATGCTTTGGCTAGTGGATGTCAGTCGGCTCATGGGGGGAGTACCCCTGTGGCGTCAGGTCCCTACGCTAGAGCAACCCATGGTCATTGTTGTGCGCTCAGACGAACGGGCAGTGGGTTTGCTCGTAGAACAGGTGGATGATGCAGACCTGATTGCACCTGAAACCATTGTACATCTCAACACTATTGACTCTCCTATCCTGGCTCCTTTAGTGGCAGGACATCTTCCAAACCATCAAGGCATTATCCTTGATGCTGATCTCCTGATTGAGCATTCATTTCGACCACTCGCGTAATCAGTGTTGGCCGCATGTGCTGGCCGCATGTATTGAACGCATACTGGCCGCTAGATCTATTCAAACTTTCTAAGTAAACATCCACACGCTTAATTCTATGACTATGTCAGAAACCACTCCAGACAACAATGTTGTCCTGACGACACTGAATACAGTGGCAAAGGAAACGGACGATCAGCAGGCATCGCCTGAGGAGACACTGCGGTCCCTAACCTTAGATGCGATTGCACTTCCTCCTAGCCCAGGCAAACGGCCATTTGCGATCGCAAACGCCATGGCCCAAGCCACCCACCTTGATAATCTGTGTCAGATTACCGTCACCGAACTTCGTAAACAGTTTGTGGTAGACCGAGCCTTAATCTATCAATTTCAATCCTCAACCCATGGCACCATCATCGCCGAGTCCCTCACCTCTGGCTATCGACCAGTTTTGGGGCAGACATTAGCTGCCCTAGCCTTTGGCGCAACAACCACGCAGCACTATCAGCAACAAGCTGTTGTCAGTATTAATAATATTGCAGAAGAGGCTGCTACACCCTACCAAGCCCAAATTTTCCAACACTTGCAGGTGCAGGCTAGTCTCGGCTTACCTCTCTTTTTAGAAAACCAACTATGGGGCCTGTTAGTAGTTCAAAATTGTGCAGCCCCTCGCCAGTGGAATGATTCTGAGATTGCCCGACTCTATCAAGTCGGCACCGAACTTACTCTTAAGCTGCAGCCATTGCAGCTACAAGCCGAACGACAATTAATCTCTAGCCTGAGTGACAAGCTCCGTCAAGCATCTGACCAAGAAACCATCTTTCGGAGCGTCACTCGAGATGTTAGGAACCTTCTCAACGTTGATCGCGTGGCCATCTGTCAGTTTCGTCAAGACTACAGCCTTGAGTTTATCTTTGAATCCAAAGTGGGTCAGGTGGCACCGATGCTCAATGCTGTTTTAGCCGATAGCCATCTGCAAACGCAAAAAGGAGGAATCTTTCGGCAATCTGAACCATTTGTCGTTAATCATGTTGAGGAAGATCCGACGCTCACGCCTTGCCATATCGAGAATCTAATGGACTTTGATATCAAGGCGTGTGCCATTGTAGCCATTTATCAGGGCCAGAAACTGTGGGGCTTGCTGGGGGCCTATCAGCACAGTGGACCTCGATACTGGGACCACAATGAAGTCAAATTGCTGACTCAACTTAGCAATCTGGTCGGAGTCAGCCTGCATCAGACAGAACTCATGGAGGAAATGGCCAAAGCATCGGAAAACCAGGAGGCTCTGCCTGACATCATCAATAAAATTAGCAATACTGCCTATGCTGAAAAGATTTATCAAACAGCCGTACAAGAGGTTCGAAATCTTCTCACTGTAGAGCATGTCTGCATTTATAAATTTCGCCCCGACTATTTTGGTGACTTTATCTATGAGTCGGGTGCTAGTGGGTGGCCGTCACTGGTAGGCAGCGCCTGGGAAGATACCTATGTTCAAGAGAACCAGGGTGGCCGATTCCGTAACACGGAGCAGCCGTTTCTGGCCGATGATATCTACACAGCCGGATTGAGTGAATGCCATATTCAGACCTTAGAACACTTTGGAGTGAAATCCTTCTTGGTTGTAGCTATCAAACAAGAAGGTAACCTTTGGGGGTTATTAAGTGCCTTTCAACATAGTGGGCCTCGCCACTGGCTAGAGAGTGATGTCAAAGTGTTACAAGAAATCAGCCGCCAGATGGAAGCAAGTCTAAAAGGGGCTGATTATGTTGCTCAATTGCAAGAGCAGTCGGCCCAGATGACTAAAGCGGCTCAAATTGGTCGGGCGGTGTCCGATATTATTCCCAAGATTTTGCAAGCCCAGAAAACTGAGCAAATCTTAAAGTTGACCCAGCAGGCAGTGCGGCAGCTGCTGAAATGCGATCGCGTCGCTTTCCATCGCTTCAATGCTAACTGGAGCTCTGAATTGGTATATAAATCAAGTACGAAAAGTCAGGCCAGTTCGGATTTAGAAGAAAAGCTATCTGTAATTTGGCCAAATCACAATTTGCAGGAAACCCAGGGAGGTCCCTATCGAGACCAAGAAAGCTTAGTTGTTAATAATATCTATGCTGCTGGCCATGCACCGTTAGAGATTGAAATGCTGGAGGAATTTGGCATTAACGCCTATATGGCCATACCCATCTTTAAGAAAGGCCAACTTTGGGGTGTATTGAGTGCGTATCAAAATGAAAAACCACGGTCGTGGACTAATGCTGAGATTAATGCTCTCAAACAAATTAGCTTGCAGGTAGGAGCTGCTATGCAGCAAGCAGATTACCTAAAAAGATTGACCCTGATTACCCAGCAGGAACAACTCATCAGTAATATTATCGATCGTTTACGCAAGGCAAACGATTTACCTCAGACCCTGACAGTCGTAGCACGTGACATTCGTGAAATGCTTCAGGCTGATCGAGTAGGCATGTACCAATTTAATCCAGCAACTAACTACAATGTCGGTGAGTTTGTTGTAGAAGACGTTGCTCCAGGTATACGGTCAGCTATGGCTGTCAGGGTGCAAGATCATTGCTTCGCTGCAGGACAGGCAGAAAACTATCAAAAAGGTCGCTCCTGGATTGTCAATGATGTTAAAACCCTTGATCTACCCACTTGCTTGGTCGAGCTACTGGCTAGCCTCCAGGTACGGGCCAGTTTAGTCGTCCCCTTACTCAAAGGAGATGTGCTTTGGGGGCTATTTGCCATTCATCAATGTCAGGGGCCTCGCGAATGGCAAGACCTTGAAGTAGAGTTTGTTCACCGGATTGGAACACAGCTTAATTTGGCACTACAACAGGCTGACTACTTAGAACAGCTACAGGAGAAAAATAGCGCTTTAGAAGCAACAGCAACACGAGAAAAGCAATCTAAAGAACGACTACAGCAGCAGGTTATGCGACTGCTAACAGAAGTACGCCCAGCTTTAGACGGAGACCTAACCGTTAGGGCACCCGTCACCGACACTGAAGTTGGCACCGTTGCCAGCGCGTACAACAATACTCTCCAGAGCCTGCAAAAAATTGTACTTGAGGTAAAACAAGCCGCTGGGCAAGTAGGCCAGACATCCCAGTTTAGTAGAACATCCATGACCTCATTAAATCAGCAAGCTCAAAAACAGGCCACGGCCTTAGATCAAACGCTGACGCGGGTACAAGAAATGCTGAGTCTAACCGAAGCGGTTGCTAATGATGCTCAGCAGGTTGAAACGGCTGTTCAACAGGCAAATCTGACCATACAAAGTGGTGATACTGCCATGAATAATACCGTTTCTAGCATTATGGCAATTCGAGCGACAGTGGCTGACACCAGCCAACGAATCAAGCGACTGAGTGAATCTTCCCAGAAGATTTCTAAAGTGGTTAACTTGATTAGCCACTTCACCAATCAAACCCAGCTATTATCCCTCAATGCCTCCATTGAAGCTACTCGTGCTGGTGAGTATGGTCGAGGATTTGCTGTAGTTGCCGATGAAGTTCGCTCCCTAGCACGTCAGTCTGCAGAAGCCGCCACTGAAATTGAGCAACTGGTGCAAGACATTCAAATCGGAACAGCCGAGGTTTCCACCGCTATGGAAACCGGTATTCAACAGGTGGCAGAAGGAACTAGTCTAGTAACCGATACTCGTCAAAATCTCACTGCGATCGTAGAGGCAACCAGTCAAATCAGTAAACTGATTGAAGGTATTACCCAAATCACCCACCGACAAGTATCAGAATTCAAGGATGTTACCGTTAATGTCAATGAAGCGACAGAAATTGCCAATCAAACATCCACAGAATCAGAACAGCTGACCCAAGCCATTCATCAACTGTTAGCCACAGCTGAGGCACTCCAGGCTAGTACAAACAAATTTAAAGTTGCCTAGCGTCTGTAATATATTCTGTTTTCACCTCTACCACAATGTCTGAGTCAGTGCCGCCAGTGCCACCCTATTTTTTGCAGGAAGCCTCTGAACTGCTTCAGCAAATGGACGAAGAGTTACAAACTCTTCGTCAGGAATTTAGTATTCGAAAAGTCCATACCCTCATGCGCATAGCCCATACCCTCAAGGGAGCGGCCGCCAGTGTAGGGTTAGACACTATCAAAACCACAACCCATTCCCTAGAAGATGCGTTTAAAGCCCTATGTGTCCCCGATGCATCTTTGAGCATCGCTGTAGAAGAACTTATTTTTGAAACCTATGCCTGTTTACAGCTGTTGCTATCGGCACAGTTTACCAATACACCGATAGATGAATCAGACATCTTAGATCGGATGGCAGGTATTGTCTCACAGCTACAGGAAAATCTGGGAGACCAGTTTGGTGATACGGGTTATTTGCCCACATCCGCTGAACTCGGCTTTGACATGACCCAGTCTATCTTTGAGATGGGGGTCACAGAACGACTCAATGAGCTAGAAAATGCCCTCAAGCATCCCGATGCAGACGTTTTAGTATCCCTGCTACAGTCCCAGGCTGATATCTTTTTTGGTCTAGCAGAGTCTCTAAGCTTGCCAGGTTTTGGTGAGATTGTCCAAACCACGCTAATGGCCCTAAGCCATAGCCCCCACAAAGTTATTGACATTGCCCAAGCGGCTCTAGCCGATTATCGTGCTGGGCAAGCAAGTGTTCTACAGGGTGATCGTACCGCAGGGGGTAAGCCGGGTCCTGTCCTGCAAAAACTGAGTGGGCAACCCAGTGCTCCACCTAAAACACAATCATCTGACAACCAACGCCCTCCCTTAAAGGTTGTCTACCAGCGACAAACTACGAAACCAAATCGGATGAGCCAATTATGGCAACGATTGACTCGTCCAATTGCAGGCACTCCCAAGATATTAGATTTTGGAGCTAGTCAGACCGTTAGCAAGGAAGAAGAGAGTATTCCGGTCTCTGAAGCCTCGCTCACTATGCCTGAGACTGTATCAGAAGAGGCTGTGTCTGAAGAGGTCCTATCTGAAGAGGCCCTATCTGAAACTATCCCTAAAACCGAAGTTTTAGGAGAAGCTACTACAGAAGCTTTAACCCGGTTGGAGCAAGCTGTTGAGTCAAATCAAAAAAAATCAGACATAGAACCTCTCGACCCTGAGAAGCCATCTCCACCCAGCAATACACCTACTTTAAGAGTATCTATTGAGCATCTTGAGCAGCTCAACTATGCAATTGGCGAACTTTTAACCCAACAAAATCGCCAATCACTCTATCATAAGCAGCTCACAGGCAACCTAGAAAATCTTTCAGCTCGAATTCTCCAGCAACAGAAGCAACTATTTGAATTACAACAACAAACCGTCAAAGATTCGGCAGTCATACCCCTGTCTGCCGATCTAAAACAAACGTCACTGCATCAGTTCGATCCAATTGAGTTAGAGCAATATAGTCCCCTGCAGCCTGCTTTAGGTAACATAATCCAGCAGTTAGAGAGTGTTGAGGCCATTGATTTATTTGCTCGTCAAAGCCATGATATCCTCACTAAGCAGCAGCGTCTCGTAGGTAATCTGCGGGATACGATGTTTGATATCAGAATGCAGCCCGTAGAATCTATTCTACAGAGATTTCATCAGGTGCTTAGCCGGTTATCAGGCCAACATCAAAAACCTGTCACCCTGATAATTCAAGGTGGCAAAATTCTTATAGATAAATCCATTGCAGAAAAGCTATACGACCCTTTATTACATCTAATTCGTAATTCAGTTGCCCATGGTATCGAAACGTCGGATATACGCCAGCAGCGAAATAAACTAGGCTTTGGCACAATTACGCTCAATGTCACCCAGAAAGGTCGCTATCTAACTATCCAGATCAAGGACGATGGACAAGGTCTGCAGCTTGATAAGATCTCTCAGAAAGCTATCGACAGCCAACTCATTACCTCCCAAGAGGCTGCCCAATTAACACCAGAAAAAATCCATGATTTGCTCTTTGAGGCAGGATTTTCAACAGCTAATCAAATTGACGATCTCTCTGGTCGGGGCATGGGGTTAAGTGCTGTCCGAGCACAGGTGGAAGCATTGAATGGGAGTATTACAGTTACGTCAAAAACAGAGCAATGGACGTGTTTTACCCTAAGAATTCCAACTAAGTTGACCATTGCTAAATTATTGCTCTGTCAAGCATCTAATAAACAATATGCCATAATGACAGACACAGTTCAGCAAATTGTTATCCCTACAGCCAAACAAATTAGCAAACGAGAACATGTCAAGTTCTTAAGCTGGAAGTTTGAAGGTAAAGATTGTCTTATTCCTGTCATTGCCCTCTCAGATGCCCTCAATTACCAAGCAACACTGCCCAATCATACCTTGGGTAAGGGTAATATCTCCTCGGAAATGGAATTGGAAACTTTATTGAACCCAATTATATTGATTCAAAATAATAATCAGCTTGTCGGTTTAGAGGTTGAGCATCTTCAAGAAGAACAAGAATTAGTCATCCATCCTCTAGGGGAAATGGTGCCTATATCCACCTATGTGTATGGCTGCAGTACTCTTACCGATGGTCGTCTCAGCCTAGTACTCGATGGAACATTACTGGTACAGGATATTTTGCATAATCTTTCCCAGTCTGTGCTCGATATTTTCAACACCACTGGACAGATTAACTCAAATGATTCAACACCATCTCTACCCTTGGCACCGCCAAAGAAAACAATTTTAATTGTTGATGATTCAATTACAGTACGCAATACCCTGGCCACCACTCTACAGAAGGCTGGTTATACAGTCATCCATGCTAAAGAAGGTGTAGAAGCGCTACGCCAACTACAGCAAGTTCAAATAGATGCTATTTTGTGCGATCTTGAGATGCCTGGTATGAATGGGTTTGACTTTCTCAAAGTCCGACAGCGCACGCCCGATATTAATTCAGTACCCACGATTATGTTGACATCTCGTGCTGGAGCTAAGCATCGACTCCTAGCAAAGGAATTAGGGGCTACAGACTATTTGACGAAACCCTATCTAGCACCCCAACTGCTCGAAAAATTGGCTGCTGTAATGACTCCACCAACGGAGCCTCAACTGCTGGAGGCATCAAAAAATAAGCATGCATAGTGACCCTTCCCCTGAGCTGAAAAAATATATTTCGTTTCAAGTGGCGAGTTATTGGTATGTCATACCCGTCACTGAGATCCTAAAGGTTGTTAACTGCCCTCCTCCCAGCCAGGGTGGAGTCGTGGGTCTGGGGGTAGTACAGCTGGGTCCCCATACAATTCAGCTGTTAGATCTGTATCAGCTCTTTGAGGGTGATGCTGCTTCTAGAGCAACTTTAGAGTCCACATATCTAATCGTATTACAACGCCAGGAAAGCACTCTTTGGGGGATTACCTTAGGCACTCCTCCAGATCTCATTGAATTGCCCGCTTCAGATTTAAAGTCAGTCACACTTGCTAACCATATTATCCCTCAAAATCCTTGGATTAGTCATGTAGGTGTTGTCGTCGAACAGACTTGCAAGCGAACCTATTTACAACTCAACTTAGAAGCTTTATTACAGCAAAAGGTAGAACAGTCTGTGCACGGTCGCTAAATCTAGAACCGTTGCTAATTGAGAAATTTTCAACAAATAGAGGTGCTGTACAACAGCACCTCTATTTGTTCATTGGACTTGTCGATCAGCTTAGAATAAATACCCTAACCCTCCAACCGTAAATTAGCGGAATAATGCTTAGTTGTCTAGATCGGTAAAATCTCGGATGCCTTTATAGGAGGCTTCCTGGGCAGAATTATTACTGAGCCTAAGCTATTGGGTATTGAGAAAGTATGTCGTACATGCCGGTCATTATCGACCTAGATAAAAAAATCAAGCATTGTAAAGAACGCCAGTTTACTGGGGTGATGTCAATCGAAGCTGATGCGACAGTTCCGTGGCTTCTCTATTTTCTAGCTGGACAGGTGGTTTGGGCAAATACGCGCACCCACGCCAAACGACGTTGGCAAAGACATATTCTAAAGCACTGCCCAACATTAACCAAACAATCCTCTGATTTGGATCTAACTTACAATGTGCTGGCTAAATTAGTTATGCGCAAGCAGTTTAGCAGGGAGCAGTTTTCTGCCCTAGTAGCCGGCTGTATTTCAGAAGTTCTTTTCGATATCCTTCAACAAGGAACTCTATACTTCCAGACATCTAGAAAGTTATTAACTTATAGAGCAAGTCCTAGGGATGCCGCTAAGTTTTCTTGCATTGGTCTACAGTACATTCCTATATGGGAACAAGTACAACAAGATTGGCAAGCTTGGGAACAGTCACAGTTGATTAGTATTTTGCCTAATCAAGCCCCTGTCATTGAGCAACCTGAAAACTTGCGGGAGCGCACATCGATAACGATGTTTCGAGCTTTAACGGGCTTAGTTGACGGCCAACAGACTCTCCGGGACTTAGCATTGAGGGTTAAGCAACCTCTGCTGTCGTTAACATTATCGCTTGTACCCCACATCCGCACTGATTTTATTCGGATGGTTGAAATTGACGATCTGAATACCGATACGCTCCCTATTGGCAGTTCTTCTCTTACCTATCAAACGGCTGCCATTCAACCTCAGAAGGTGGTTACCCCAAGCGCTTCGCTAATGACCTCAACCCTCAAAACAGCTTCTAATGTTTCTACGATACTTTATATCGATGATAGCCCGACCGATAGCCAGGTCATGGGCCAGATCGTTCAAACTGCCGGATATCGTTATATGAATATTGCGGATCCCCTACAGGCTTTGCCACAGCTATTAGAAATTAAACCTAAACTCATCTTTCTAGACTTAGTGATGCCCGTTGCCAATGGGTATGAGCTATGTGCTCAGATTCGGCGGGTCTCGGCCCTGCGAGACATTCCAATAGTTATCGTTACTAACAATGATGGTATCGCCGATCGAGTACGTGCCAAAGTAGTAGGTGCATCTGGTTTTATGGGTAAACCGATTAAACAACAGCGAGTCTTAAAAGTGCTCAAGAAGTATATGCAAGACTCTGACAGCATAGCCAACACTATTCCACCAGGGTCTAATCTGTCACTCTCAGTGTGATATAACCAGGGCAAATGTTTGCTTTGAAGTATTTGTTACCTCCATCTACCTAATAGCTTAAGAGGGTCTATGTTAACTGCTTTGATTGTAGAAGATAGTCTAACGGACAGAGAGCGACTCACCCATTATCTTCAGCAATCAGGAATAACTGTTATCGGGGTGCAGAGCAGTGAAGAGGCTCTGCTTAAAGTTCAGGCTAAACTACCCGATATGGTTTTCTTGGATGTTGTTCTACCAGGCCAAAGTGGGTTTGAATTTTGTCGAGATTTAAAGACAAACAAACAGACTCAGAATATTCCTGTTGTTATCTGTTCAACTAAAAGTACAGAAGCTGATAAGCTTTGGGGCTCCATGTTAGGTGCTGATGCTTACTTGAGTAAACCGGTTGATCAGCACCAGCTGATGGCCACGCTTCAACAAGTAATGAGTTAGGGGAATTGGGCATGGTATCCACAAGCAGCGCACAACGGCCTCACTTGAAGGAAACGTCATTCCAAATTGATCCCCTAGGGTTAGCCCCCATTCCTGATGATACCCGCCAACGTTTTCTGAGGTTTAAGCTTTTAGGAGAAAATAGAACGTTATTGGCACTCAAAAATATTGCAGAAATACATCAGTTAAGTATCTCAGATATTTTACCAGTCCCAGAAATATCGAGCTCTATGTTGGGTATCTGCAACTGGCGTGGTGAGATTCTTTGGCTAGCAGATCTAAATGCATTGGTTGGGAATAGTTCTCTATGGCACCAGGCTCCATTTTTAGAACAGCCGATAGCTATTGTGGTGCAGTCAGCCCAAAAAAAGCTGGGATTAGTTGTAGAGCGGGTGGACGACATAGAGCGAATTGAACCTCAATCAATTCAGCAGAATACCGATCTCTGTCCTCCTCTATGGGCTCCCTATGTGGCTGGTTATATTGCAGAAAATCCAGGGATTGTTCTGGATGTTGCGGCCATTGTTGCCAGCTGCTTCCAGGAGCACCATAATCTGCCTCTCTTTTCTACAACACCAGTCTGAGCTTGTCTACAGCCGTTTTCATTATTTTTAAATTACTGTTGCTTCCATGTCAAATACTGCGAATACCCACCCAGATAAGCACTCCGAAGAGCTTGAATCTCTACTAGATTTAGATCTCTCAAGCGAGACGGTTGATCCTGATTCGACTGAGCATACGCTCTCTGATGAGGATTTGACTTTATATAATCAGATCCCTGAGGAGGCAATCTCAGAGAGCTTGACTGAGACAGTTACGGCTCTTCCCTTAACTGTGGAGTCGTCGATGCCCTTTAGTACTCAGGGCAAACGGCCATTTGCGATCGCAAATTCCATGGCCCAAGCCACCAATCTAGAAAACCTCTATCAAATCACCGTCACCGAACTTCGCAAACAGTTTGCAGCAGACCGGGCCTTAATCTATCAATTTCAATCTACAACCCATGGCACCGTCATCGCCGAATCTCTCACCGCTGGCTATCGTCCAGTTTTAGGAGACGCCATAGCGGCCCTAGCCTTTGGCGCAGCCAACACCGAAAGCTATAGACAGCAAGCCATCATCAACGTGACAGATACAGCTGCAGCCGCCACAACCCCCTATCAGATGCAGCTGTATCAGCACCTGCAGGTCCAGGCCAATTTGAGCCTACCCATTTTTCTAGAAGACCGATTGTGGGGACTACTCGTCATTCAAACCTGTACTGCACCACACCAGTGGAGCGATCGTGAAATCGCTTTAATTTATCAGGTCGGAACCGAACTCACCCTCAAACTCCAAGCCCATGCACTACAGCAACAAGGCCAGCAAGAAGTAATCCGTGAGCGTTTACTGACAGGTCTTGTTAACACCATTCGTAACTCAGCTGATATCCAACAGGTATTTGAGGTCACTACCCGCACTATCCGCCATTATTTAAAAACCGATCGGGTGGCCGTGTTTCAGTTTCATCCAGGGACCAACCACGGTAGCGGTAAAATCATCGCCGAAAACGTCAACGCTGACGTTATCTCAGCAAAAGATGTCCCTATCCAAGACCATTGCTTTGGTGGAGCGATGGCCGAAGCCTATCGCCAGGGGCGTTTCTGGGCAGCCGCAGATATCTATGAGCAAGGATTACTACCCTGTCATATCGATATCTTGTCCCAGTTTCAAGTACGGGCAAACTTAGTCGTTCCATTACTACAAAAAGACCAGCTCTGGGGCTTGTTCTGTATTCATAACTGTGTCGGCCCCCGTCAGTGGACACACACTGAAATCGCCTTTGTCCAGAGAGTCGCCGCCCAGCTCAATGTAGCCCTACAGCAGGCTGACTATATAGACCAAGTCAACGAAAAAAATCAGCAGCTAGAACAGATTGCCACTCAAGAACAACTCATCACAAAAATTACCGAGCGTCTACGTCAGACCACAGATCTATCTAAAACCCTACAAATCACCGTGCGCGATATTCGCCACCTGCTCAAAGCTGACCGAGTCGGTCTGTTCCAATTTGATATGGCTACCAACTATGGCATGGGAGAATTCGTCGTCGAAGATGTAGCTGCTGGCGTATTTTCTGCAAAAGCGGCCAAAGTCCAAGACCACTGTTTTGCTGAGGATCAGGCTGAAAATTACCGTAAAGGCCGCTTCTGGGTTGTGAACGACGTGACCACATTAGATCTACCTGACTGTTTAGTGGAGCTGCTTTCCCAATTACAGGTGCGAGCAAGCTTGGTAGTTCCTCTCCTCAAAGGCGATCTGCTCTGGGGATTGTTCTGTATCCATGAATGTACCGGTCCTCGACAGTGGCAGGACTCAGAAGTGGAGTTTGTGCATCGCATCGGTGCTCAGCTTAACCTGGCCCTCAAACAGGCCGATTATCTCGACCAGCTACAGGAAAAGAACGCCGCTCTGACCACCACCGCCACCCGTGAGAAAGCCTCTAAAGAACAACTCCAGCAACAGGTAATGCAGCTACTGACCAACGTACGTCCAGCCTTAGAAGGTGATTTGACCGTACGGGCTCCCGTCACAGACACCGAAGTCGGTACCGTTGCTAGTGCCTATAACAATACGCTCCAAAGCCTTCAAAAAATTGTCCTAGAGGTTCAGCAAGCCGCGACCCAAGTGGGAGAAACCTCTCAGCTCAGTCAAGCTTCGGTTAGCTCCCTTAATATGGAAGCTCAACAGCAAGCAAACTCCCTCGAAAAGGCTCTAATACAAGTTCAGGAAATGATGAACTTTACCGAAACCGTTGTCAACGATGCTCAGCGGGTAGAGGTTGCTGTGCAACAAGCCAACCAGACGGTACAAAGCGGTGATACAGCCATGAACCGTACGGTGGATGGCATCATGGCTATTCGTTCCACAGTCGCCGATACCAATCAACGCATCAAGCAGCTTAGCGAGTCATCACAGAAGGTCTCTAAAATCCTGAGTCTAATCGGTCATTTCACCACTCAAACCCAATTGCTGGCTCTCAATGCCTCCATCGAAGCAACCCGCGCTGGTAAGTATGGACGAGGATTTGCCGTGGTTGCCGACGAAGTTCGTTCCCTGGCCCGCCAGTCGGCAGACGCGACCACCGAGATTGAACAATTGGTCCAAGAGATTCAAGTCAACACAGCAGAAGTTTCCACCGCTATGGACAACGGTATTCAGCAAGTAGCAACCGGAACCAGTCTAGTCAGAGATGCCCGCCAAAACCTAACAGCGATCGTGGAAGCAACCGCTCAGATCAGTGGCTTGATTCAAGGCATCACTCAAACCACCCACAAGCAAGCAGCCGAATTTAAAGATGTGGCTGTGAGCGTGACTGAGGCCACCGAAATTGCGAACCAAACCTCTCAAAAATCAGAACGGTTGACCCAATCAATTCACCAACTATTGTCAACAGCTGAAACACTTCAGGCCAGTACAGGCAAGTTTAAGGTTGGCTAGTTTTGAGTAGAGCCACTAAAACATTATGAGCTTTCTTTGTGCCAGCAAACACACGGGTCTAACTCACCATGACTTCTGCTTCAGCAAGCACCCAGCAGATCCCAGCCTATTTTTTGCAAGAGGCGTCTGAGCTGCTTCAGCAAATCGATAGCGAACTGCAAACCCTCCGTCAGGACTTTAGTGTCCAGAAAATGCACGGCCTGATGCGGGCAGCCCACACCCTCAAGGGAGCCGCTGCCAGCGTCGGTTTGGATGCCATCAAAACCACAACCCATTCCCTAGAAGATGCCTTCAAAGCCCTATGCCGACCCGATGCCACCCTCACTCCTGTTGTAGAAGGACTGATTTTTGAAGCCTACGATTGCTTACAGCTAATGCTCTCAGCTCAGCTGACCCATGCTCAAATTGATGAGTCAGGTATTCTTGATCGAATGGCCAGCGTTGTTACTAAGCTGCAGGATAATCTAGGGGATCAGTTTGGCCAAGACGGGTACTTACCCACATCGAGCGATTTAGGGTTTGATATGACCCAATCCATTTTCGAAATGGGAGTCGCTCAGCGACTAGATGCCCTAGAAGAGTCACTTAAAACCCCTAAATCAGAAACCTTAAACGCCCTATTGCAATCTCAGGCAGAGGTTTTTTTCGGGTTGGCAGAATCATTGAACCTACCGGGTTTTGGAGAAATTGCCCAGGCCACCCTAGCAGCCTTAAAGAATCAACCGGATCAGGTCATCCAAATTGCTACCGCTGCGCTTAAAGACTATCGCTCTGCCCAAACCGACATACTACAAGGAGACCGTACCCAGGGTGGTGCTCCTAGTGCCGCCCTGAAACGGCTCGCCGCCCATACTTCAAAAAAAACAAATCAGCATCGCCAATCTAAGTCCTCTAACAGCCGGAGCACAGCATCTAAACCTAGCTGGTTGAGCAGATTATGGTCACGGTTAAATCAGCCCATTGGCCATGCTAAATCAAGTAAATATCCTCTCCCACAGCCATCCCCACAGCCATTGCAGGCTTATCCAAAAGAATCGTTAGCAGCTTCAGACAGCATTAACAAAACAGAAGCGACCCAGACTCTAGAAAATTTGTGGGAAAACATCTCACCATTGCCAGCAGAGGAGTCTAATCACGTTCCGTCTGTGCAGTCTGAGCCAGTCCCCCCGGTTCCTCCAGCCCGTGTTGCATCTAAACAGGCGTCAGAAAAGCCAACGACTCCAGCCAAGGACGATGTCACCCTACGGATATCCATTAATCACCTCGAACAGTTTAACCACACAATCGGAGAACTCTTGACCCAGCAAAGCCGTCAGGCACTTTACAATGAGCATCTGACCACCACCATGAAGCTGCTGTTGCTCCGATTAAGCGAACAACAGCAGCAGTTGCACAAGCTACAGCGCCATGCCCAAACGTCAGTAGCCGATCACGCATCATCAAAACGGGCTGAGCAGTCGTTCGATGTCCTAGAGTTGGATCGCTACAGTGAACAGCAGCTTCTGGTGCAAGCATCGCTCGATACGATGGTTCAGCAAATGGAAAGTACTGAAGCCATGGAATTATTTGTGCGGCAGAGCAATCAAACCTTGGCAAAACAACAGCGCCTGGTAAATGATCTCCGTGAAACCATGTTAGAGGCTAGGATGCAGCCCCTAGGAGATTTGCTGCAGCGCTTTCACCAGGTACTGACTCGTTTATCCATGCAATACAGTAAGCCGGTCACCCTTCAGATCCATGGGGACGAGGTGCTGGTGGACAAAGCCATTGTTGATCAGCTGTATGACCCGTTACTCCATTTGGTACGGAACGCCTTTGACCACGGTATTGAGACGCCAGAGGTTCGTCAGCAGCAGAGCAAACCTAAAAAGGGACAAATTACTATCTCTGCTAGTCAAACAGGTCGACATTTAACCATCAAAATTCAAGATGATGGCCAGGGTCTTAATCTTGCGGCCATTCGGCAAAAGGCAATCGACAACCAGCTGGTTACAGCCACAGAAGCGCAGCAGCTCACGCCCGCTCAAATCAGTAATTTAATTTTTGAGTCTGAGCTATCTACAGCCGCTCAAGTCAGTGATCTGTCAGGACGAGGCGTCGGCCTAGATGTTGTTCGTAGTCAAATGCAAACTCTGGGGGGCCAGCTTGCCGTTACCCATCAGCCAGGGCAAGGCACCTGTTTTATTCTCAAGATTCCGGCCAATTTAACGATCTCGCAACTACTACTGTGCCGTGCTGGAGAACGGCTATATGCCTTGATGACAGATACAATTGAACAAATTCTCATGCCAAAAGCTGGGCAGTTAAAAATTCAGAATAATAGAAAAGTATTGAGCCTACATGCGGAAGGGAAAGCTCAGCTGAGTCTTGTTGTTTCTCTATCAGAAGCGTTGGCCTATAATGAGCTACTGCCCAATTTACATAGCTCAGAAAATAGAGCAGAAAAAAATAACACCTCAGCTATCAGGCCAATTATTTTAATCCGGTATAAAAATCGCTTAGTGGGTCTAGAAATAGACCAGCTGGTTGGAGAGCAAGAACTCGTCATTCGCTCCCTAGGAGACCTAGCTACTACATCAGACTATATCTACGGCTGTTGCAGTCTCCCCGATGGTCACCTCAGCTTAGTGATGGATGGAGCAGCTCTGGTACAAAAAAAACTCAGAGAGTTTTCTCAGCAGTCGAGGCTGACTCCTATCAAAGGACAACAGGCACCTAGAGAATCAGCCTCACGATCTGCCTCCAAGCAATCTATTTTGATTGTTGATGACTCCATTACAGTGCGTAATACCTTGACCAAAGCACTAGAAAACGCTGGCTATTGGGTCCTGCAGGCGAAAGAGGGGAATGAAGCCTTACAAAAACTACAGCAAACTGATGTAGCGGCCATTCTATGTGATCTTGAAATGCCTGGGATGAACGGCTTTGAGTTTCTAAAGGCCCGGCAGAATACACCTAAAATTGCCTCAGTACCCACTATTATGTTGACATCACGCACTGGAGTAAAACATCGACAGCTTGCCCAAGAACTGGGGGCAACCGACTATCTGACCAAGCCATATCTGACACCTCAACTATTAACGACATTAACTAACGCTTGTAAGCAACATTCCCAGGGGCTTCGTGGATAACGACACATTGGCGATCGCAAAATTTATCACTTTCAAAGTTGCTGACTATTGGTTTGCCCTGCCCATGGAGGCCGTCCTCAAGGTAGTCAACTGCCCATCGCGTGATCAAGGTGGAATTGTGTCGTTGGGCATAGTCCAACTGAGCATCCACACAATTCAGCTACTAGATTTGCATGGCGTATTTGGTCTTGGTACTACATCACCTCCCAGACAACTACCCTTTCTGTTGGTGCTGCGCGATGCTAACAATAAGCTATGGGGTATTACCTTGGAATCACCCCCGGATTTGATGGAGCTGCCTCTGGCTACGTTCCATTCCGTAACGGTGGATAGACGATTTATCCCGAAAAAGCAGTGGATCAGCCACATCGCCATTCCCTCTGAACAGGATGGCCGTACCCTATTACTTTTAGACCTACAGGCTGTTTTTCGGCATGAAACGAAGCAGCCTGTAGTAGCTACTAGTACTGGCTAGATTTTGGGAGGGACATTGACCTCAAAATGAATATGATCATCGTGACCACCCGCACGTCGACACAGACCTTTGTTCATCAAGACTGGGTCGTTAAAATATAGCGTGTTTTTATCCACCCAGGGCTGGGCACGCAAGGCTTTAAGGATAGCTTCAGTGGCATTGCGGTCATAATTGGCGTTGGTCCATCTAGTACCGCCAAATCGGCCTCCCTTGCGGGGCAATACAATATCGCCGGCATTACCACTTTGATGCCCACTATGATCGGGAGTTTTTCCTCCCCTGGGTAAGCTCACATCATTAACTGCCATGGGGGCAATCTCCGAGCGATTTTTACGATAGGCCAGCTCGTAATGAATCCCAGCGGCCCGAATCACGTTACTCATCCAGTCAATGCCATAGTCATGGCTATCTCCAGGCTGATCCAACACTTCAACATTGTAGAAACCCACACCTTGACCAGGCATACGCATCCATCGAGGGGCATTGGCCGCTTCTAAAAAACGTTGGGTTCTACCCCCTGCATCCACACGACCATCGCCTCGGATTGATGTGCTACCTGCGATCGCAGACTGAAACAGCAGAATCGCTTGGACCAGGTCATTAACAGAGTTGCCCCTGGCAAAGGTATACCCCAGCGCCACTAAACGCTCCCGTACAAGCTTGATATCATTGGCACGATTAGTGCCCCGTAAACCAACACTGGCACTGAGAGAAAGCGTTTGAGCCCCTGGATGTTTCTCGATGTAGGGAGTAAGCGTTAGGGACGCAATATCATTCGTTTGGTCAGCAACCACCTTGAGTCGACGGAGCTGGGGCTTGGGAACTGCTAAAAAAACAGACTGAAATCCCCATTGTTTATTCGCATTGACAGTGGTTGTCGCGATGGGCTTGGAACTATTGTCAACGTATAGGCTGACGGCCTTACCCACTAGGTCGTCGCTGGCGATACCTGCTAGCTGATAGGGGTGGTAGACTTTAACCTGGTTAGGAGCTTTGGTGATTTTGAGACTAGTGGCCGATGGCTCAGGCGGAGTTATAACGGGCGGCTTTGGTAGCGGTTTTGGCTCATCAGTACCTGTTTTTACAGAGACTAGAAAAAAACCTGGAGGATCATCACCATTAAGCCATTCCTTAAGCAATTGAGTTCTAAAGAACGTTTCGCCCTCAATCTCTCCCTGACGGGGAGATTTATCAATTTTTTGCCGATAGTAGGCACCTTCCATTAGATAAATGGCTTTGTCAGTTTCTTTAATCCAGGTTCCCATACGTCCTCCCAGCTAAACTTCCCTGGAGCCCCTAGAGCATCGTTAATCGCTCTCGCAACAGCTTTGCTTGGGTTTCTGCTTCAGCCAACGAATCCCGTGTCTCCTGTACCACACGTTCAGGAGCCTTATTCACAAAGCCCTGATTACCCAGGCGACCACTAATCGACTTGATTTCTCCTTCCACCTTGGCCAGGGACTTCTCAATCTTTTGCTTCAGGGCCTCCACATCCACCAGCCCCGTCAGCGGGATCAGCACCTGTACCGTACCAAATACCCCCGCAAACATTTGTCGAGTGTCAGCTGCAGCAATCTCATCAGTCTGGGCTGCTACGTCTAGACCCTCCACCGCGTCAGCACTATCAGTACTCAAGGTACCAACGACCTCATCCCAGAACCCGATGACATTCTCCCAAAGCTGTCGACGATTCTCTGCCTTGAGGATATAGCGCCCCCCAAACCAGGTCGTATAGCCCACACCGATCATCTGAAAAAATCTACCAACCGGTGGCAATGTGCTGATGCCAGTAACAACAGCTGCAGCTAATCTCAAACCAAGACCTGTGAGCAAGAGCAATAGAACCACAGAAGCCGGTTTTTTAGAGGCGTTATAAGCTTGTCCTATATAGCCTAATGGGTGCTTGAGAAGAGTTTGAATGGCATCCACACCATCCCCCCAGTCAATCTCTGGCAGTTCGTCAGTCTCGTCAGCCCTGTCAGATTTTTCAGAAATCTGCGGTGCCTGATCTCCAGAGGTTTCTGCTACGGTTAATGTTTCTGCTGTGAGGGTGGTGCCGCTAATGGTTAGAGTCTCTACCTTAGCCGTATCTTTTAGATAAACCTGGGTGGCGTTGAGAATGCGCACCTCGTTGGCATCATCGGTTTTTAAAATTGCCTCAATCTTGGCCGATGGTTTTACCCCCGCCGCTGCCCGGAGGTTACGAATGGTGCGAATGGTGCCAATCAGCAGATCAAAGTCTTTTTCTAGTTTAGCATCGACCAGCTCAGGCCTCACTGTGGGATAGGGTTGTACCGCTAGATAGCTATCCTCACCCACTTGAGTCAGGGTGTGCCACACTTCTTCTGTGATGTGTGGGGTAAATGGATGTAACAGCTTGAGAATACCCTCTAGAACAAAGGCTAGGGTTTGTTGTGCCACTAGCTTAGAGTTCTCATCTTTCCCATACAGCCGGGGTTTTACTAGCTCGATATACCAATCACAAAAGTCTCCCCAGATAAACTCATACAGCACTTTAGCGGCTTCACCCATACCGTACTGATTAAGACACTCTCGAGTTTGGTTAATAGTTTGGTTAAACTTTGAGAGAATCCATTTATCGGCTAGCTCTAATTTGGCCGTGTCAGGCTCCCCTAGGTCTGCCGGAGTTTGGCCACCGAGATTCATCATGACAAACCGAGAAGCGTTCCACAGTTTGTTAGTAAAGTTGCGTGATGCCTCCACCGAAGAGGACTCATCGGTCTTACGGTTGTAATCCAGGCGAATATCCTGACCAGCGCCAGCCACTTCGCGAATGAGGGTATAGCGCAGAGCGTCGGTACCGTACTTATTAATCAGCACCAGCGGATCAATGCCGTTGCCCTTAGATTTGGACATCTTCTGGTTTTTCTCATCCCGCACCAGACCATGGATATACACGGTCTCAAAGGGCATGGTATCGGTAAAATGCCCGGCCATCATGGTCATCCGAGCCACCCAGAAAAAGATAATGTCAAACCCGGTGACGAGGGTAGTGGTGGGATAATAGGTTTGAAAATCTTTAGCATTTTCATCGGGCCAGCCCATGGTGGAGAAGGGCCACAGACCTGAGGAGAACCAGGTATCGAGGACATCGGGATCCTGCTTTAGTTCCACATCATCGCCAAACTGCTTGATCGCACTAGCCCGAGCTTCGTCTTCTGACTCAGCTACAAAGAAGGGGGTGGAATCGGTAATCTCGCCATTGGTTTGGCTAACGGCATACCAGGCAGGAATCTGGTGCCCCCACCACAGCTGACGGGAGATACACCAGTCACGCAGGTTTACCAACCAGTCACGATAAACCTTAGTCCAGCGCTCGGGGACAAACTTGGGGGACTGATGGTTATCCAAGGCATCCAGAGCCATGTCCGCCATAGGCCGAATTTTGACAAACCACTGGGTGGATAGCAACGGTTCGATGGGAACCTTGCCGCGATCGCTATAGGGAACGCTGTGCTGATAGTCTTCGATGCGTACCAGTGCATCTACGTCATCTAGAGCCGCGACCACCTGCGTGCGGGCCTCAAACCGGTCTAAGCCTTCAAACCGTCCCGCATTTTCATTCATCGACCCATCCTTATTCATGATGGTGATCAAGGGCAGGTTATGGCGCTCTCCCATAGCGAAGTCATTGGGGTCGTGGGCCGGTGTAACCTTGACGCAGCCGGTACCAAATTCTTTGTCTACATAGCTATCGGCAATGATAGGAATCTCACGACCCACCAGCGGCAATGTCAGGGTCTTGCCTACCATTTCCAGGTAGCGCTCGTCCTCTGGGCTAACAGCCACTGCCGTATCCCCCAACATCGTTTCGGGACGGGTCGTGGCTACTTCCACATAACCGGAGCCGTCGGTGAGCGGATAGCGAAAATGCCACAGGCTACCGTCTACATCTTTGTTTTCAACTTCAACATCCGATACGGCTGACTGGCTAGCGGGGCACCAGTTGACCATATAGTTGCCGCGATAGATCAGACCTTCTTGATAGAGCTGGTTAAAGGCTTTTAAGACCGCTTTAGTGAGCCCTTCATCCATGGTGAAGCGCTCACGGGTCCAGTCCACGGACACGCCTAGTTTACGCAGTTGGTTAACAATAGTACCGCCGGACTCTTCTTTCCATTGCCAGGCACGCTGTAGATAGTCGTCGCGGCTGATGTCTTGGCGGGTTTTATTTTGCGATCGCAGCTCTTTATCTAAAATCGCACTCACTGCAATACTGGCATGGTCGGTCCCCGGCAGCCACAGGGTATTACGACCGTTCATGCGTTGATAGCGCACTAGCGTATCAATCAGCGCGTTCTCAAAGGCATGGCCCATGTGAAGGCTACCCGTGACATTCGGCGGTGGAATCACCACACAAAACGGCTCCCCACCATGGTTTGGATCGGCCTTAAACACAGCCTTATCTTCCCAAGTGGACTGCCACTTAGATTCGGTTTGGGAAGGATCGTACTGGCTCGATAGGTTGGGGACAGTTGCGGTCATTGCCGGATGCCTTGGACACATTATTGCTGACTCAATAATGTTAGGCCATAACCGGAAAGTCCGGCAGCGCTATCCTGGAGAAGACGCTTTGAGCCTGTGATTCTATACTACTCAACTCACAGCGCAGCCCGGTAGAATTTGGCTTTCAGACAGCCCTCAATTACCTGAAACTTAGAAGCTGGTTGAGCGGAGTCGAAACCAGCAGCGGTGCGTTACGCTGTGCTAACGGCACCCTACGGCTATGACTATTTAGTGACAGATTAGTGCCAGGACTGAGCGCTAAAACTGCTCTTCAAATTCAGGTGTTTCTGTAACCGAACCCTGCTCAGCTTCAAGAGCTGCCTGCTGACGTTGATGAAAGTCAGCAGCGGCCTGGTCAATATTGCGATCAGTTTTACGGTTGAATTCATCAGAACTCAACCCACCTGCCCGGCGAGCATTGCTTAATAAGTCAGTGAGACTGACGCCGCTGCCGCTAAACACTTCGTTATTATCGGCATCCCCGCTTAAATCCTCAAACCCACCGTTGGTTTGAGCGAGTGCCGGAGCCGTGGTCAAACCTAGGACCAATCCTAGACCTGTTACAGAAGCCAATGTGGTTTTAAGGATGCTTGCCATGGTATGCCGTGAGTTGATTTTTTGTGATTTGCCTATTAATGACCACAGTTTAGCAAGAGTGCCAAGGGTTGATGCAACAGTAGGCAATTTTTTAAATTGGTTGTCCCCTGTCCGTCTTCAATTAAGACTCCAATGGAGTCTCTGAAAGGCTAAAAATCGGTAGCATCAATCCCCAAATGATGGCGGCAAGCCTGAGTCCGGCAATGACGGTCATACCCAGGAGTGCAGCCCATGTTTGCACCAGACCTAACGCTTGTAGCCCCAGGTAGAGAACGATGCCAACAATGGCGGCAGTCGCATAGATACGACCTCGCTTTAGGATCACTGGAATATCTGCCAGTAGCATATCTCGCAGGACACCGCCTGCTGCCCCGGTAATTGTTCCCATCACCACGATTGGTAAACCTGACAGGTGCGTTTGCTCTGCAATTTGAGCACCGCCAATTGAGAACAGGGCCAGACCAAAGGCATCGGCTACTAACAGTGATTTATGGGGCGGCTTGAAAAATTTAGCATAAAGCACCGTTAATAGGGCCGCGCCTAAAATAACAGGCAGATATAGAGGACGCTCAATCCAAAAAACAGGATGCCGATCTAGTAAAAGATCCCGTAAGGTGCCACCGCCAATGGCGGTGACGAGTGCAATCACAACCACACCGAGCAAATCGAGATGCTTCCGTCCGGCGGCTAGAGCGCCACTGACGGCAAAGACAGCCACCCCTACTAAGTCCAGAACATGCAGAACCACTGGATATCCTTAGGCAATACGGCGATTAATCAGGGGATAGGTGAGGGCCAATGCGCCACCGCAGAAACCGGCAAGCAGTAACAGTGACATCCCCATGGATAGGTCACCCCAGACAGACTGCATCACGATGCTATTGAGCGTCCAGTCGTTATGCAAATAGAGATAACGGATGGGCTCAATGGCGTAGCTGAGGGGATTGAGACTGGCGATGGTGCTCAGCCAGGGGGGCATAAACGACAGAGGTACCAAGGCTGTGCTGGCAAACAGCAGGGGCAGGTTGGTAACAAAGATAACGGCAATCAGCTCAATGTGGCCGGGCAGGGCAAAGGCCAGCCCCAAACTAAAGGCGGTCACCCCTAGCACTAGCATGAGGATGATAACCGTCATCAGCCCCAGACCCGCAATGCTGGGCAAGCCAGCGCCGAGAAAAGCGCTCAGAGCAACAATCGCAGCCGTCTGTACCAAACTCATAGCGGCAATAAACAAAGCTGAGGCGATAACGATAGAAAAACGGGACACCAGTGGGGCCACCAGCAGTCGATTTAAGAACCCAAACTCCCGATCAAACATCACCGGCAGGCCAGCATTTAACGCGCCGCCAAAGGCTGTGAAGACGATGATGCCAGCGCCAATAAACTGTCCATAGTTGACGCTATCGCCAAATAGCCCCTGGGGCACGTTTTGGAACAGGGCACCAAATAGGATCAGCCACATCAAGGGTTGAACAATGCCAGCAGCCAGGGTGGAGGGACGGCGCTGCAGCTGGATAAATAGGCGCTTGGTCAGGGCCAGGGTTTCTTGGACGAATTCGCTAAAACCGGGGGATGCGATCGCATCCTTTTTCCAGGCCTGAAGCTGGCTGTTTTGGATGGTGGAATAAGAGCTGCTCATGGTAGGTAGAGAATGGCTGGGGTAGTAAGAAACTGTGGCGAGAAGATTACAAAAATTCTATCTAAAGGATGAGACCCTTAGCGTTTCATATTCTGTTGCTTCATTTCCTTTTTCATATCTCGTTTGCTGGCTGCTGCCACCTCAGCATCCATAATGGTTCGGCCTGTTGCAGCTAAGTACACGTCATCCAGGCTAGGCTGTGACTGGGCAATACCAAAGGTGGGCAATCCTGCTCCCTTTAGCGCTTTTTGTACCGCTACTAGCGCGTCGGCTTCGGACTCGACAACTAAGTTCAGAGAGTTGCCCTGGGCACTGTTGACAATCACTTCCTGCACCACCGGCAATTCCTGCAGCATTTTGCTCGCCTGCTGAGCTTCATCTAGAGGAGTAAACTCCCGAATTCTAAGCGTGATGCGTTCACCGCCGACGTTGGCCTTAAGTTCGGCAGGCGTCCCTGAGCTAATGACTTGGCCTTGGTCAATAATGGCGACCCGGTTGGCTAAAGCATCCACTTCTTCTAAATAGTGGCTAGTAATCAAAATCGTGGTGCCCGCCGCCTGCAGCTGTCGTAAAAATCGCCACACCGCCGAACGGCTTTCGACATCTAACCCTACTGTCGGTTCATCTAACACCAGCACATCCGGCTGATGAAGCAGTCCTGCCGCTAAATCCAGACGCTTTTTCAGACCACCGGAGTAGGTGCCCGTTTTCTTATCAGCCCAGTCGGTCAGCTCCAGCAGCTCAATCATCTGGTCAATCCGACTCTTAGCGAGCTTTCCTGGCAAATGGTAGATAGCCGCCTGCAGCTCCAGCAGTTCCCGTCCGGTCAGAACCTTATCTAAGGCCACCTCTTGAGCGATATAGCCCAGCCGCTGCCGCACCTGACGTGGCTGCTCAACAACGGAGACCCCCATTACCTCCAGGGTACCGGCATCGGCCAGTGTCAGGGTGCAAAGACAACGAATAGTGGTGGTTTTGCCAGCGCCATTGGGACCGAGTAGACCAAAGATTTCTCCGGGCTCAATCTGCAACGAAACATCCTTTACCGCTTGGACATCACCATAGTGTTTCCGAAGATTTTCGATTACAACTGCAGGCTGTTGTGGCATTCTAAATCCTTCAAACCCCTATGGAAGCACTTCAGCTATTTCAGACCGCTTTTATTGTATTTTATCTTGCAAGCATTCCCTACACAGGGACTCCTTTGCAATTTAGCCGATACCCAGGGTGCCTAGTAAGGCATGAACTCCATGGCGAGTGACGGGCAGGCTATCGACTACCATCGCTGCCGACAACAGCATCATGTAGAAGATGGAGTATTTGAAAACACCTCGGGCCAGGTCGCGATCGCACGGGCACTGTTTCAAATCATAGGCTTTACGTAGAAACAGCCCACCCAGCAGCAGTGCCAGTAGACCATACAGCCACCCACAGGCTTCGGTGGGACACACCATTAGCAACGTCACCGGCACCAGCATCAGCGTATAGAGCCAAATCTGATTGGCCGTCTCTTCATTGCCCACGATCACCGGCAACATGGGGATGTTCACCTTGGCATAGTCATCTTTGATCAGCATGGCCAGTGCCCAAAAGTGGGGCGGAGTCCATACAAACACGATGGCAAAGAAAATCCAGGCCGCCCAGCCCACATCACCGGTAACCGCAGTCCAGCCCACCAGGGGAGGAATGGCGCCCGCTGCACCACCGATAACAATATTTTGAGGTGAGGAACGCTTCAGCCAGTGGGTATATACCCCGATATACACCACAATTCCGGCCATGGCCAAACAGGCACTGAGCACATTGGCAAACCAGGTCAGCAGGCTAAAGGATGCCACAGCCAACACCCCAGCAAAAATCAGGGCATCTCGCACCTGGATTCGTCCCGACGGGAGGGGACGGTCGCGGGTGCGTTCCATATCGTAGTCAATGTCGCGGTCATAGACACAGTTGATCACCTGGGCGGATGCCGCCGCTAGCCAGCCACCTGCCATGGTGATCAGCACCAACAACAAATCTGGATGCCCCTGGGCGGCGACCCACATGCTAGCGGCTGTTTCGATTAGCAGCAGCGGGATAATTCTGGGTTTGGTGAGCTGGTAGTAACTGCGACAGATTTGGCCAAAGTTTTCGTGGTGAACTCTGGAGGCAAGATTAGAAGGTTGCATAGGGATGGAAATAATGTGGGAAAGGCGTTCCATGGATCGACAGGACGAAAGGCAGATAACGCCTATACGGAATGAAAATTTTCTAACTATCTGCCGAAGCCTTAAGATTCTCTTCGGACAGGGCCGCATCTCGTATGGACAAAACCGTAAAACAAACAAGGGTACCTAACAGAGCCGCACCAATAGCCTGGTGACAAACAGTAAGGGGCTCTACCTGCAGGTGCAGACGGAAGGTGGCATAGCCCAGGATTAGCTGGAGAATGAGTAGACCAAAAGCGATGTTAGCTTGCGATCGCAACACGCCATCTAAAGCTGGCGTCCGCCAGACCCATACAGCCAACAAGATCACCGCCAGGCTAGCAGGCACGATCCCCAGCAGGTGAGCATTAACCACGCCACACAGCTCTGCTAAACCAAAGCACTGATGAGCCGCCCAGCGTGAACCCACCAGACCACCCAGTAAACTTTGGCCATATACCAAAACCACGGCGAGACCGCCGAACCAGGATAGTTTGCCAGCGGTACCTGTTGCTCGATAGGGCAGCAGCCCCATACCCATAGCTAGCAGAGTGCAAAACACCAGTAGGGCCGTACCTAGATGGGCAGTAACAATATCAAACCGCAACAGTTGCGTTACCGTAAGACCACCGAGAACACCCTGAAAAACGACTAAAAAGAGAACCAAGCCAGCAGTCCAGGGCACCCAAGCCGCTAGAGAGCGACGCCACCGAATAGCCAGCGCGACTAAACCAATTGCCATCAGACCAATCAATGAAGCATCCAGGCGATGAAACCATTCTAAAAAGACCTGGAGATTCATCTGCTGGCTGGGCACAAGCTGACCGTAGCACAAGGGCCAATCCGGACAGGCCAATCCGGCATTCATTACGCGAGTGGCACTGCCAATGGCCATCAGCATTAACGTAGCCACGGCCATTTTCCACACCCAGCGTCGCAGATAGGTAACAGGGTCAAACCTAGAATCACCGCTCGTCTGAAGCGTGAATAACGAAGAATGGGCCATAAACCTAAAAACTCTCTTAAGAAGCCGATAACAGAAAAATCATCTGCACCATTACAGGGTAGAAAATTTTTTTGCCTTCGATGAAATACATTTAGGTTTTCTTCTCGTTTGGCAAGATTTGTAAGATTCCCTTAATTATGTCAGCCGCTGACTCTGCCAAAAGAACCTGAAGAAAATCCTTAAATAGCTCAAATGAACGCTGTGGGACCTGTCATTTGTAAGGAGATGGCGCTACCTTGGGTTTGGGTTAAGGAGGGCCTGTATGACCTCCTGATTGCCCCGCTGCGCAAGCTTATTCGCATCCCCTATGGACAAGCTCCATAGCGTTACGTTCAGTTACAGGTTTATGAATTGATACAGCTGACTGCCCCAATCCAACAACGCGTCAGGAATACCCTATCTTAGGTAGTTGTGAAAAGCTCATTTTCTTTTGTTTGTAGAATAAACGTCAAATTCTTTATTTATCCAGCCAATTCTTAACCAATTTCTGTTTTTATACAGCAGACCACTCCACAGGAGAATGTTCGAGTCGTGAACGGTATTCCTACTTCTATTATCACCATGCTGATCGGCATTGTCGTCACGCTGATCAGTCTTTGGTATGGCCAAAACCACGGTTTAATGCCCATCCAGGCATCCACCGAGGCGGCTGAGGTCGATCAGTTATTTAATCTGATGATGACCATTGGCACCGGGTTGTTTCTGATTGTTGAAGGCACTCTAGTCATTGCCCTGATCCGGTTTCGTCGGAAAGAAGGAGATGAAACTGACGGTCCCCACATTGAGGGTAATATTCCCCTGGAGATTGTGTGGACGGCGATCCCAGCCATTATTGTATTAGGTCTCTCGGTATACAGCTTCGAAATTTATACCGAGATGGGCGGTCTCAATTTGATGGAACACCATTCATCCAAGGAAGTCCAGCTGGCCTATGCATCACCCGAAAAGGGGACCTCTAGCTATCCTATGTTGGCAGCATCTGGTTTAGGCGAGCCTCCAACGTTTGAAGAATCAACTGACGATATCCTCAATATCGATGTGTTGGGGCTGCAGTTTGCCTTTGTGATGACGTATCCTGCCACCGGTATCGTAGACGGAACGGTGCATGTTCCCGTTGATCAGTTTGTTAAGTTGAACCTCAAGGCTCAAGATGTCATCCATGCATTTTGGCTACCCGAATTTCGCATCAAGCAGGACATGATTCCGGGTAAGGAAACAACCTTGATCTTTAAGGCGACCCGCGAAGGGACCTATCCTGTCGTGTGTGCTGAGCTGTGTGGCTCTTACCACGGCGGCATGCGTACCCAGCTAATTGTGCATTCTCCCGAAGAGTATGACGAATGGGAACAGAGTCGGATTGCCCAGGGGCCAACGGATCTCTCAACAGCAATTGCGGCAACTAGTCAGAAACCGGACGAAACGGATGCTGACTATCTAGCTCATTTTCAAGAGCCGACACATCTGGATATGACTCATCTGGAGCATTTGCATGATTCCCACATGGATATGGCTTTAGTGCCTTAAGCAACACCGACAGCTCTCTTTGAACTAGCTCTATTTTTTCCTTCTTCTCCTTTTCCTGACAACTCATATGGCACAAGCAGAGGCTATCAAAACACCTGATCCCTCACCCTCTCCTCAACAACTGGGCAATGAGCGTAAGTGGACTCACTTTTTCACCTTTAGTACAGATCATAAGGTGATCGGTATCCAGTACCTGGTTACATCGTTTGTGTTCTATCTGATTGGTGGAGCACTGGCGACGGTAATTCGGACAGAGCTGGCGACGCCTGCCCCTGACTTTATTACCCCTGAAACCTATAACGGTGTGCTGACGCTCCACGGCACCATCATGTTGTTTTTGTGGATTGTGCCGGCGGGGGCAGGACTGGCAAACTATCTGATCCCACTGATGATTGGGGCCAAGGATATGGCCTTTCCTCGGATTAATGCGATCGCATTTTGGCTAATCCCACCATCCGGGATCATGCTGGTGGCCAGCTTCTTTTTTGAACCGCCCCAGGCAGGCTGGACCTCCTACCCCCCCCTGAGCATTTCCAATGGCATGCTAGGCCAGGGCATTTGGATCATGAGCATTCTGATCGGTGGAACCGCATCGATTTTGGGAGCGCTCAACTTTTTGGTCACCATCTTAAAAATGCGGGTGCCCAGTATGCCACTCCTGAAAATGCCGCTGTTCTGCTGGGCGATGATCGCCACCTCGCTGCTAATTTTAATCAGTACGCCAGTGTTAGCCGGAGCGCTAATTTTACTGATGTTTGACCTGGTAGCGGGCACCGCCTTCTTTAACCCCACGGGCGGTGGTGATCCCGTCGTGTATCAGCACATGTTCTGGTTCTACTCCCACCCAGCGGTGTATATTTTCGTGCTGCCGCTGTTTGGGGCCATTTCCGATGTCCTGCCGGTACACGCCCGTAAGCCCATCTTTGGCTATCGTGCCATCGCTTACTCCAGTTTGGTGATTAGCTTCTTAGGACTAATCGTGTGGGCACACCACATGTTTACCAGCGGCACCCCCCCCTGGTTGCGCATGTTCTTTATGATCACCACCATGGCCATTGCCGTACCCACCGGCATTAAGGTCTTTGGTTGGACGGCTACCCTGTGGCGCGGCAAGATTGCCTACACCAGCGCTATGCTGTTTGCCATTGGCTTTATCGCCATCTTTGTGATTGGCGGCATCAGCGGTGTGATGCTGGCGGCGGTGCCTTTTGACATCCACGTACATGACACCTACTTTGTCGTCGCTCACTTTCACTACGTGCTGTTTGGGGCATCCATCTTTGGCATCTACATGGCCCTGTATCACTGGTTCCCCAAAATGACCGGGCGGATGCTGAATGAATTTTGGGGCAGGGTGCACTTTGTGCTTACCTTTGTCGGCATGAACCTGACATTTATGCCCATGCACCAGCTGGGTCTCCAGGGGATGAATCGACGCATTGCTCTCTATGATCCCCAGTTTACGGACCTGAATGTGGTGGCCACCATTGGAGCCTATCTGATGGCCGTGTCTACGGTGCCGTTTATCATCAACGCCATCTGGAGCTGGCACTGGGGAGAAAAAGCACCCACCAATCCCTGGCGGGCACTCACTCTGGAGTGGCAAACGCTGTCACCGCCGGCCCATGAGAACTTTGAGGGTGTTCCGGTGATTAAGACGGGTCCCTATGATTATGGTCTTGGCTACATCCCAGTTAAAGACGACCCTGAAATTTACGAAGAAGCTATTGCGGCAGCCGCTGCCCACGCTCACTAGAGTTTTCAACGGTTCCCCTTGCTAAGGGGAACCATAAGTCTCTATCTCTTAATCTTCTCCTATGCAAAGCTCAGCTATTAACCAAGCCGATACCATTGCTGTTTCCCATGTCGAACAGGCCCATGAGGAACATCCAGACTTGCGCATGTTTGGCGTTTTGGTTTTCCTATGTGCCGAGAGTATGATCTTTCTCGGTCTCTTTATTGCCTACCTCAGCTTTAGACTGATGGCTCCCGCCTGGCCACCGGAGGGGACAGAAGGATTAGAGCTATTGTTGCCGGGCATCAACACCATTATCTTGATCTCCAGTAGTTTTGTGATTCACAATGCCGATACGGCAATTAAGCAAGACGACGTTGGCAAGATGCGGATGTGGTTTGGCATCACTGCAGCCATGGGCGCTATTTTTCTCGGTGGACAGATCTATGAGTACACCCATCTCACCTTTGGACTGACTACTAACATTTTTGCCAGTACGTTTTATGTACTGACTGGATTCCACGGTCTTCACGTGCTGTTTGGTTTACTGATGATGCTGGCAGTACTGTTTCGCTCTCGTAAGGGCGCTCACTACTCCCATGAAAACCATTTTGGCATTGAAGCCACTGAGCTTTATTGGCACTTTGTCGATGTGATTTGGATTATCCTGTTTGCGCTGTTATACCTGTGGCGCTAAGGTGGCGCTAGGTGGCTTGAACACCGATGCGACGAGCGATCATGGTTGCTAAAACACCGGCTAAGAGACCCCAAAATGCGGAACCAATGCCCAACAGGGTTAGGCCGGACGCGGTAACAAGAAACGTGATTAGGGCAGGCTCTCGTTCTTTTTCCTGGGTGAGAGCGGTGACTAAGCCTTTACCAATGGTGCTGAGCAGGGCCAAACCTGCGATCGCACTTACCAATTCCCCAGGCAGTGCCGAAAACAGACCCACTACCGTTGCTCCAAATAGCCCTACCACGATATAAAAAACTCCGGACATGACCGCAGCCACATAGCGTCTATCTGGATCCTCTGCCTGGGCTGCTTGAAACACGATCACTCCAGCGCCAGTGAAGCCCACTAGCACGGAGACAAATCCTGCGATCTCAGCTGAAATCGAAAAATCTTTTGAGAAATCCTTTAGATAAACCATAGCTGTCCCTAGATACTGGTGGAGCGCACAGCCCACCTGCTGACGAAAACAGCGAATCAAATAGTAGGGACTCAGATCCACCAGCTGATCCAGGGAAACATTTTGGGTGTAGTGGGTTTCCAGGTAGGTTCGCACTTGGGCAACGGCCTTTGATTCTGGTTTGGCAGGTTGTTGCAGTCTAGCTTCAAACAGTTCTATACCTGGCAGACTGGTTTTCCAGAGGCGGGCTGAGTCAGGTGATTGAGTCATTATCTTCAATCACGTCTACTAGCTCTTCCATAGAGACGTCTAATACCTGAGCAATGCGCATAACAGCTGCGATATCTGCTGTGGCCATACCAAATGACTGTGGGGTGGGTTGATGGTAGCGGTCAACCTACCCCACTTTTACACAAGAGCTACTGGCTAAGGAGCAAAACTGCAAACACAGCCCTGCTCCGTATATGAATAGACCTCTTGCATAGTAGTTTCCTATGAGCTTGGGCCTATTATCGTGGGAAAAGATGACGTCTGGGTGGAATACCTGGATTAAAGATGCCTGCAACATCCTCATCCGATAATTGGTCTAGTTGAGTTTCTAAGTTTTCGACCGTAAACTCATAGCCTCCAGCAGCAGCCAGCTTAATAAACGCCTCTGGGTCACTCAGGGCTTTGCGACGTTCCTTTCTGGCATGAGCTTGTTCGATTTCATGAAACCTGTGAGCTGCATTTTGACTCTCTAACATGATGACTTCTCCATGAGACGGGATAACTGGGGACGAAAGTGAGAACATCTCAGCCCCGTATATCTAGTATTTTGCTCAGCGCTAGATAGTGACAAGAGACTTGAAACACTATATCTAGCGTGGCTGAAAATCCCACCTGACTAGGGATGAAAGCCTAATGGCAGCGATAGATTCTTGGAGTCTTTAGCCAAGTAGATATCAGCACAGTAGTAACGGTTACACCTTTCTATTATCAGGCCAAATCTATCTCTTTGTGATGCTGCCTTCAAAACACTTCGCATTCGCATATGTCATCGCCCAAGCGAGAATAAACGCTAGTCAGAATATGGGATAGGAAATAATAATAGGGTGGTTAGAAACAATGAAGCAAAGCCGTAGTTTATATCAACAGTTCAATGTCTTAGTCATGATTAGTAACGATATATCTTTGACAACTACTGACCAGTTTTACCAAGGATCCCTGGTAAAACTCGCTCATGCATGGACAATTCTGACAGAAATTTAGCTTTAACTAAACTTGAGTGTTAACTACCATAAGAATGGTGCGTTTCTATCATTTCTCATGTTTCAGTAATGTTCCCACTGAAACACAGCTAAACAGAACAAACTGCCAGACATCACTAGACCAGTCAGTAAAAACGGCCAGTTTGGCAGCACTATCAAAATTGGAATTGCACAGATATGCACAATTCCAATGAGTATGAGCGCTTGTGCCTGCATACCAATGCCCGTGGCAAAATAGCCAAACGCACTGATTCCTAGCCATATCGAACAGAGGTTTCTTAAGAGGAAGCCCCATGCTGACAAAATGCCATAGCCGGTCGAGACTAGTCCGGCCATCACTAAAAGTGACCAGCCGTAGAGGATCCAACGTTGGTTTCTGGTGGTTACCCAAAACCAGGCTAATCTGCCAACTAGTAAGATGGCTGCACAGGACAGCGCTGACCAGACGATAGCTTGAATGCGCCAGTCTAGATAACAGAACTGAGCAACCAGAAAGATAGCTGCGGTAACGACGCCCCAAACAATTAAAGCCTGATCCAGACGTGTGAAATAGGTGGAAACGAAAACGTTATCTTGACTGCCTAACCTAACTCGCAGAACTCCATGCAGATCCACAGGATCCACCAAATCCTGTTTGAGCCGAAAAACAGACATTGTGTGTAGGATAGGGGCTTAAGACGTTACATAACCTGGTGGCTTTAGTCTAACACTCACTGGTCTCTTCATACTGACATAGGGCTTGCTGAAAAAATAGCCAGATAAAGCATGATAAGGGTTGCAGGCTGTTACGACCTGGTTAAATGCAGAGGAAACTGGCTAAACTGCTCGAAACCCTGGCACTTAACTAGGGACTTGCTTTCACTAGCCGCCCTGGCTGGCAACTTACTTTTAGCGGATTGCTTAGCTGTTTTCTTCTACAATCGCTTCTTTGAGCTCAGCCTTGCTCATGGAGCTGCGACCCTCAATGTTCAGGTCCTGGGCTTGGTCGGATAGAGCCTGCCTGGTGGCATCGTCATTATCGCTCACAAGGTAGGTTTACCAAATCTAAGAGGGATTGGGAGAACGCAGACAAAGCCCGGTGCTTCAGCACGGGGATGTAGATCGCGAGTCTCCCAGGTGAGTGTTAGCGAACAATCAATCTTTACGTAGCAAGCCTTTAATTTTATGCTCATCATGCTAGCGTAAGACTATGTTGATTTTAGAGTACAAGGTCAAGGCAAAGCCTCAGCAGTTTGCCGCAATAGATGAAGCCATTCGCACGGGTCAGTTCGTGCAGAACAA
>NZ_JADEXP010000544.1 GCF_015207065.1 Leptolyngbya cf. ectocarpi LEGE 11479
GTGCAAATCTTATTGCCAATCCCCAACTTGCTAATGACCCTGAGATTGCTGCTGCACTTTTAGCAGCCTTCCTGAAAGATAAAGAAAGAAGGATTCGAAATGCTTTACTAGTTGATGATCTTAAGGAAGCACGTAAAGCCGTTAATGGAGGAACTCATGGTCTAAAACGTTTTAGAGATGCTTTCACAACTGGTCAGCAACTCACGAGCTAGCCGAACCGAAAGTTATCTAATCAATCAAAAACCAAAATTCTATATCTTAGGAGAAAATAGTGGTTGAATTATCTCGGCTGATTACTGGTTGTGATACGGGGCAAATTCAGGGGCTTTCTCTACAGGTACTCGAGAAAATTATTGTTGATCGCCCGGAGACATTATCTCGCATTGAGCATGAATTAATTGTATGTGAGGGAGCACAAAATAATCCCTATTTACAAACGCAGGCTTACAAAGCACTAGTGCGAGCAGTGGAAGATCGCCGCATCAAGCTGCATATCAACAGTTGCTTAAGGACTCCGATGCAACAGTATATGCTTCGTCGTCAGTTTGAGATTGGAATTTGTGGTATTCAAGCGGCTGCGCCACCACCGCTGAGCAACCATAATAGTGCCCTCGCTATTGATATTCAGGATACTGTTGGCTGGCGTCCTTTCTTAGAAAGACAGAGTTGGATTTGGATTGGTGCTTTTGATGAGATGCACTACGACTTTAAAGGTGGGGGAGAGGATTTAGGTCGTCTCCAAGTCCGTGTTTTTCAGGAATTATGGAATGAGTTTAATCCACAGGAGAGAATAGAAGTTGATGGTGATTGGGGATCTATAACGGCAGCTAAAGTACTTAAGTCGCCGGCACAAGGATTTGGTAAACCACCAGTCCTAAGCAAGGGATTATTTATGGATGAGGTGGGGAAATTACAGGCTTTATTGCGTAAAGCACTCAATTTGACTCCAGATCAGCTAGCGGTAGATATGCACTTTGGGTCTGCGACTTTAAAGGCGGTCATCCAATTCCAAAAAGCTAATGGATTAGAGGCAGACGGAAAAGTTGGTCCTGAAACGATTGCTAAACTAGAGGAGAAAACAGGTGAAAAATTCGTAGTTAGTTAGCAATCTTTAATCTATTAGGTTAGATTGAGATATGGAATTCAACAATCACAGGTTTTGCTTAGGCGTCTGCGCTTAAATAAAATCCCACCATGCGGAACGTCTACGCTATGGCATGCAGCTATGCACCCGTAGAATTGGTAGGCTATTTTCCTGCATTCGCCTTATCTAAGCTTTTAGTGCAGGAGACGCATAGGCCAATGTTTCATTTTTCAAAAACTGGTTTCACGTTGCTAGCCTCAATCGTGAAACGATTTTGAGAGATTCATAGCAAAATGAATTTTACAAGTTACCGACAAAACTACGAGACTACTTCTTTCGTGTCGTCCAATCTCATTTTGACTAGGACAGCATAAGAACAGCTGCTTCCAGAGCCATTACAAACCTTTAACTAAGAGTGAGTGGTTATCGGTGTTGTTCTATGCTTTGTAAACGAGTTTCACAAAGAGCTAAAATTGCTTCAGTGCAGTGGTTTCGCTCGGCAATGTGAGTACTGATATGAATATGACGCACCAGTGTTAAAAAGGTGTATAGCTCAATCTCATACCGCAAGCTTTTAGCGGGTAACCCAGGGGTGGAGAAAGTATCAATAAACGTATCTCGTAAAGCTGCTTCTCGGTCTACCATCGCATTAGGATTATCCATTTCTCGTAGGCTTTGCTCTGTGATGTGAGCAATAAAGTTACCGATATCCAGGGCTGGATGTCCCTGGCAGTAAAGGTCTAGGTCAACTAACCAGATGCGATAGCGCCAGCGCTGACTTATCAGTTCACAATCCACCAACACCTGATCGCTATAAAAGTCACGGTGGATGCCCACCGCCGTATGGTCAGTGGCCGAATGACGGGCAACTAACTGATTGCACGCGTCCAAGATTTTCTCAATGCGAGGTTGCCAGTGGGGATATTTCTGCGCAACCTGAGGTAAGCGGGTGTGGAGAATATCGAGTTCATCCGTGAGCGTTTGTTGTTTAGCCGTAGGCATGGGCGTACCATGCAGTTTGTGGGCAAGACCGGCAATGCGACGACAAACTGCCACGCCACTGGTGGTGGGTAACAGCTCAGTAGCAGCCACACCAGGCACCTTACGCTGCAGCCACATTCGCCACTCAGGAATAACGCCCACGGGTTTCGGAACCGAATAACCATCTGCGCTATTGTCATCAAAGCCCCGATTCCATAGGGCTTGTTGAATATAATAGCTGTTGTAGTCAGTTCCCTTGGCTCGGATTTTGCCTAGCAGGGTAAGGGGACCGCTGTGGGTATCAATGCGATACTCAATTAAGGCACGACGGCCCAGCTTATGACGCAACAATTTAGCGGCTGTCACCTGCTGGATATCTGGGATAAACATGCAGAACTGATATTTAGCTTGCCGAGGATTAAGGGCCGTTTCAAGAAAGGGAATTTTAGGATCGATGCAGCGGTCAGAGAGCGTGGAAGTCGATGTAAAAGACATGGTATGAGATGAGGATAAAGTCCAAAAATGCCGTTGCTGATTTAGGGGATGCATCGGTCTGTTAGAAGTCTCACATACCAGCATCTTGCAAATAAAA
>NZ_JADEXP010000545.1 GCF_015207065.1 Leptolyngbya cf. ectocarpi LEGE 11479
GCCCAACAGCTGAGCCCCGACATGATTCGTACGGCATTGGCCAACAGCGCTGTGACCCTTGCCCCAGACCTCGATACCCAGGATGGATTAGACGATTTAGCCCACATAGTGGGTTTCAAACTGCGGGTCATGCCTTCTGGTTCTGATAAATCAGCCGAGGAAATAGCCGCCCAGATTACCCAGGTAATCGCCGAGTTTCAGGTTGAAGATTCGAGCGACATTACCCGCCCTGTCTGGGACGACGATCTATCCGTCAGCAGCCTCCTTTTTACCCCCGATAACTTTGCAACAGCTAGTAACAATTTTCCTTGGACACAAACCAAAAATCCAGGGGAAACTTTAAAAGACGAAACAAACTCTTAGCAATCTGTTTTATTTCTAGTCAACTAAAATATTCTTAACAATAGGCTGAGCTATGGCTGTCAGTCTCCCTTAGAAAAATTCAGTTAACCCCATAGTCCAAACGTTATCGCTACGGTTGAAGGCTTACTCCTAAGGAGGTCTGTACACAGCTTAAATCTTTAAGTAGAGGCTAAGATCCTTTTTTATCAATGGATTCAGCAAAAATATTATTTTTGTCTTTTGTTCTAGTTTTTACCTAATTGAGAGCTAAAAAATGATTTTGGCTAAATATATTTTATTTTCAGCTTTCAAGGATTCTTAGTGATTTTTTAGGCCTTATTAAGAAAATAAGCTTTGATTTTTTAGGTTAAGTATTTTTCTACCCCCTATCCAATAACCCACTTCTTCTCCACAATGACCCACAGACATGGTCGCTGAGACCACCCATCAAAAGGAGACAACGAGCGTGAAACTCTCGGTCTACGGAAAAGGCGGCATTGGCAAATCCACCACCAGTTGCAATATCTCTGTTGCCCTTGCCAAACGCGGCAAAAAAGTACTGCAAATCGGCTGTGACCCCAAACACGACAGCACCTTTACCCTCACGGGCTTTTTAATTCCCACCATTATTGACACCCTGCAGGAACGGGATTACCACTACGAAGACATCTGGCCTGAGGACGTGATTTACCAGGGATACGGCGGTGTCAGCTGCGTTGAGGCTGGTGGCCCTCCGGCTGGAGCTGGCTGTGGTGGCTATGTCGTCGGTGAGACGGTCAAGCTGCTCAAGGAGCTGAATGCCTTTGACGAGTACGATGTGATTCTATTTGACGTACTGGGTGACGTGGTCTGTGGCGGATTTGCCGCGCCGCTAAACTATTCTGACTACTGCATGATCGTCACTGACAACGGCTTTGACGCGCTATTTGCCGCTAACCGGATTGCGGCGTCGGTGCGCGAAAAGGCCCGGACCCACCCGCTTAAGCTAGCCGGTCTGATCGGCAACCGCACATCCAAGCGCGACCTGATCGACAAGTACATTGAAGCGGTACCCATGCCGGTGCTAGAAATTTTGCCCCTGATCGAAGATATCCGGGTGTCTCGGGTTAAGGGCAAGACCATGTTTGAGATGGCAGAGACCGATCCGGCCCTGGAGCCCGTGTGTCAGTACTATCTGAACATTGCCGACCAGCTGATCGCTCAGCCTGAGGGTGTCGTACCCAAGGATGCCGCCGATCGTGAGCTGTTCTCCCTACTGTCGGACTTCTACCTCAATCCGCCTGAAGCAGCGACTCCCCAGAAAAATGAGATGGACCTAATGATGGTCTAAGTCTCTATTGGTAAGACTTTTTCGGTCAATCTGAACGGCTGCTACTTGTTTATTTGCGTTGAGTTTCTCAAAAGACTGGCCATTCTGACGCTGAGGTGCTACATTGCTGCGTGCCTATTCATTTTTAGAAACAGTCTCAAGCTATGGCCTTTTTTGAGAATTTCACCACCTCCATCCGCGATAAGTGGTTGAACTATGTGCAAGACAATCGTGCCTGGTTAGAGCTACAGATGAATAACGTCTCTGTTAGGACTCCTGACGGTGGACGTCGTCCATCTTCGTTACTGATCCTGGGTGTGATTAATGCCATAGAACCCAAACTATCCAACCTGATGGTGCCGTTTTACAAACTCAACTCTGATGAGGATGCTCTAGTCGAGGTGCTGGGACTCAATTTTGACCCAGAAATGGCCTTGGACGGAAATGGCGACGTTGGTCCCACCTTAGATGCATCCCCCGGTGATGAAGATACTCCTCTATTAGAAGGGTTAGACGGTCTTTAAGGTAAACAAGTAACAACCATCGGATTACCCGGCGAACAATAGCTGCATACGCTGGCTGAGTCAGTGTCAATACTGTTCCAAGGACTTTAATCACGATGACAACAACTGCAAATACCCCCTCTCTTGATTTTGATTGCGACACGGGCAACTACCATACGTTTTGCCCCATTAGCTGTGTGGCATGGCTGTATCAAAAAATTGAAGACAGTTTCTTTTTGGTGATTGGCACCAAGACCTGTGGCTATTTCTTGCAAAATGCCATGGGGGTGATGATCTTTGCTGAGCCTCGCTACGCTATGGCTGAGCTAGAAGAGGGCGATATCTCAGCCAAGCTGAATGACTATGAAGAACTGAAGCGTTTGTGTTTGCAGATTAAGCGCGATCGCAACCCCAGCGTCATTGTTTGGATCGGCAC
>NZ_JADEXP010000546.1 GCF_015207065.1 Leptolyngbya cf. ectocarpi LEGE 11479
AGAGTATAATATATCTCTTCGTTTTAAAATAAATCACTGTAATCCTCAAATATTTTTTAGCTGTTCAACAATTTTACTGTTGAGTGTATTCCAATACCAGGCAAGCTTGCCTACTTGAGTCATCTGCTGCCATTGATCAAAAATTGAACCAGAGGGGATAATACGGCCTAGAAAATGATGAGTTTTCATACCTGGTTGGTAGCTAGGAATATGGTGGCTATTGTAACGACTATAGGGCTGCTGATACCATCCTTTCCGAATATACGAATTAACAACTTTTTCAGGACTACGCGCTAATATAAGAAATTTTGCTCCGAAAAATTGATAGAGTTCTACGATCGATAATGATAGATATGCACTAGCTTCAAAGGAGAAAGCATGATGCTCTAAATCCTTCTCGATATTAATAGCCTTTGTTTGAATAAATCCTCCTGCATCAACGGGTAAACCATACCACTTACAATATCGATGGAAAGTATCATTAAAAGGATGGCGCTCATGGGTTGAGGCGATAACACGTTCTAAGGACATCAACTGTGCTAAGCAGTGGGTACCACAGCGCCCTGTGCCCATGGCAAAACCAACTCGATTTCGGCAGGCGCTATAGTGTGGATTTGTCATTGGGGTGAGAAACTATTCCGGGTACAGAGTCAAGATTTATATGGATCTCATTCTACGGGAGTTTCTATTGTTTGACAGAGTTGTTGCAGATCTAAAATAAAAGGGGTGCTTGCATCACCTAATTTCCCCTTGATTGCTTGAATTAAATGTCCGGGATAGATCTGTTTACAGACAGTTTGAATTCTTCGGTTTTTTTTACTAATTTCTCCACGTTCATGATCGTGGTAAAGATGGCCTACCTTGGTTAAGAGTGTAGGTAGTTGAGATCGCGGCTTACCAAATAAATATTCAACTCGACGAATGGCTTCTAGATCTTCAAGACCATAGTTGAAAAAGTTTTCAAGATAGCCTCCAAAGGTATTCCAGTACCATGTGCGATCGCAACACACAATGCCGCCATACCCTCCAGAATATAGAGCTGGTATCCGCTCTCGACACTTTGCCTGTAAAAGTTGGCTGACATTGCAATTCTGATAGAATCTGTTTGCTGTGTCCCGATCTGTCCAAACATAGGCATACGCTCCCAAGGCAAACTTATCAACACTTATCACATGGGTGAAATAGTCCTGAGCAAAGACCATATCTGTATCCATAAGAACTAATCGATCACCCGTTGCACACTGCGCCCCTACATTACGACACCAGCTCAGATTAAACCCTCTCATGTGTGAATCAATAATTGGATGATAGTGATAGTCTGAATTTTGATAATACCAACGACCATCAAGACTTTGCTCAACAACATGCAAGTCGTAATTCTGATAAGATTGGCTTTGAATACAAGAAAGGCACGCTTGAAAGCGCTGCCATCTATCTAGACTATTCCCTGCAATTGAGATCACAATAGAAATCTTCATTGAGGACAACCTTATTCCCATAGATAAACTACACCTAAAACTAGATTCTAGATGTAGATGTAGTTTAGAATCGTATTTCTAAAGGTACTTTGACTTGAGTTTTTCATATAAACAGCCTGAAACAAAAGTTCCATTTTTATCTATTGATTGACGACGCCACATTTCATTCCACAAATGAATCGCATAGGATTCTTTGATTAACTCTTCCAAACTGTTATCTATCGCTATTAAATCCCGTATGTTTGTGTAAACTAATGGAGAAAAAGCTTGGGGAGGATAAACATAATCGTTTAGGTGTAGTTCATCAATAGCCGACTGCACTAAATAAGGTCCCGTAACTCCCCATTTCAGCTCTTGGGGATTTTGGCGAGAACAAAAGTCCCAACAAAATTGTGCAAACGATGACTCTTGAGGAGCTTTAAGAATACCGCTCGATGTAATGGTTGATAGACAATTTGCATTCTTCCATTCAGAAGCAAAAATATAATCCTGAGAAAAAATAAAAGGCTTTAGACAAATGACATCTGTGTCAACCCACCATCCCCCTTTCATCAGTAGCAACTTATAGCGAAAGAAGTTAGCAAACCCTGCATAACTTCCAGTTCCAGAGGCATGTTGATAAGTGAATATATCCGATTCAGGTAAGATGTGATTCCCATCCATGACCTTTGTACCATCAGGTATATTGTCAACAGATCCATAAACATATAGATGGTACTCGTGATTATTCCTGAGAAAAGACTGGATGGATAGCTGTTCCATGGTTGAAAGCGTTTTCCCAATCCATAATCCCTGAACAATATGGCTCATTGGTTGGCACTAAACATCTTTTTTCAAAATGATAGTATAGGGCAGCGTCAAAACTACAAGTTAAAGTATAAACAGTAAGCAATAAATTGTTAATAGATAGCAAGCTTTTACAGCGTGATACAACATCAATATCGCTTCAGCTATGTCAGAGATTACAATCTTACATCCAAATTCAACCGTCAATATCTCATTGAGCCACTATTGCCTGTACCCTATCATAACCAGTCAATTAGCTCATCTGTTTAAGATAACAACAGATATTTATCACTGTTTACACGAAGACAACAATAAATATTTACTG
>NZ_JADEXP010000547.1 GCF_015207065.1 Leptolyngbya cf. ectocarpi LEGE 11479
TTTATATCCTGGGTCCCGGAGATCAAGTAGCGATCGAAGTTTTTGGGTATGAGGAGTATACGGCGTCTAAGGTAATTTTGCCAGATGGGACGATTTCATTGCCCCTAGTTGGAGCAGTACAAGCAGCAGGTCAAACCTCTGATTCCTTAACTCAGCTGTTAACGACCGAGTTATCGAACTATTTAGTAGATCCAGTAGTCAGCGTTAGTTTAACGATATTGCGACCTGTACTGGTTACCGTTTCTGGAGAAGTGCAACGCCCTGGCCCTATCCAGTTGCGTAGTCTAACCACCACAAATGACTTTGATAATGGAATTAACGATATTAATAGCGCTATAGACGATAACTTAGACGGAATACCTACGGTAAGTTCAGCACTGATCCAGGCAGGCGGCATTACTCAAAATGCAGACATTCGCCAGGTGCTGGTCCGGCGGTCTCGATCAGCCAATGACTCAGTAACAACAACAATTAATTTGTGGGACGCTGTTTGGTCAGACAACGCAGTTCAAGATTTAGTTTTGCAGGATGGAGACTCACTGTTTGTTCCACGTTTAGCAGAAGGAGAAACATTAGATCGGCGATTAATTGCACGATCGACACTAGCCCCAAGCGTCGTACGAGTGCGCGTTGTTGGTGAGGTAGTACGGCCTGGAGAAGTGCAAGTGCCACCGGACAGTTCGCTTTCTAGTGCTGTGGCAATTGCGGGTGGGCCAACGACTGATGCCAAGCTAAGTAAGGTGGAATTTGTCCGACTGAATGAGCAGGGACAGGTTGAACATCAAGAAATTGATCTACGTAATCTAGTAGATGATTTTCAAATTCAAGAGGGGGACGTTGTCATCGTTCCGAAGAAAGGATCCGCATCATTTTTCGATTTAGCAGGTGACTTATTTGCACCAATAAACCTGTTACGAGGAGTAGTTGATCTGTTCGACAACAACAATTAACTTTCCCGATTCTTCTAAGTGTCTGATGAATGAGAAGGAGGATATTTTATTCCTATTCAAAAGTATTTTATTCTCTGACTTTTTATATTTAAGACTTTGCTTTTAGATACAATGTTGTGTCTTTCATCAACTAAAAACACTGATATCTTACACTCAGTGTTACCCAACTAAGACACCAGTGCAAGATATCAGCTCGGCCAATCACCAATATACTCATTATATAATTAGGAGAATTAAAGTTAATGCGAGTAGCATTTATCTTGCCTGGGTTACATCGAGTAGTCCGAGGTGCTGAGGGCGCATTTGAGTCGATTGCTCGTGAATTAGCTCAGATGAGTGATGTTGAAGTGACTTTATTTGGCTCTGGCGAACCACGTGAGAATGAGCCCTATAACTTTATCCATGTGCCTAACGTTCCTCGCGAATCATTTGAGCATTGGCCAAAATTCCCAGTTTTGCGAACTGAATATGCTTATGAGGAACTCACCTTTGTAGCTTCCCTTATAAAGTACTATAAGCCAAAGGACTTTGATTTCGTTGTAACCTGCTCTTACCCTTTTATTAATTGGCTATTGCGTATTGGTAATAAACAACACCAGCCTGTTCATATATACGTTACAGAAAATGGGGACTGGGAAATCCAAGGCAATCGCAGTGAGTATCGTTATTTTTCATGCGATGGTCTAGTCTGCATAAACCCGGAATACTATGAAAGGAATAAGGATAAATGGAAATCCATGCTAATTCCAAATGGGGTGAATCCAGATTCTTTCGTTCCAGGACCTGCTAACCGAGAACTATTTAACTTGCCAGAGGATGTGCCCTTAGCGCTAATAGTGAGTGCTCTAATTTCCTCTAAAAGAGTCTGCGAGGGCATCAGGGCAGCATCCAAAATTGACGGCTTACATCTAGTGGTTTGCGGAGATGGTCCCGAGCGCGATCAAGTCAAGGCGTTAGGAGAAGAACTCATGCCTGGGCGATTTAAGCTTATGAAGTTGACTCGCCAGCAGATGCCAGATATGTATCGTGCGGCTGACCTACTACTACACATGAGTCTAGATGAACCATTTGGCAATATCTATATTGAAGCATCAGCCATCGGATTACCGGTCGTTGCTCATGATTGGAAAGCGACACGATGGATTTTAGAAGATACAGCTATTTTAGTAGATACAACTAGTGATAAAGAAACAATTGCGGGGATAAATAAGGCCCTAAAGCGTCGATATCAGGACTCTATTGAGCTAAGACGCCAACTTGTTGAGAAACGTTTTGCGTGGAAGAATATAGCGAAAATGTATTATGAATTCTTTAGAAGTTTCGATTCGAATTTACTGAATGAGCAACAAGTGATTGTATCGTAAAACAGTTTCTTCGCCTTATTAGGCTATTGTATCTAGCTTTATAAGCTGTTGTATTTTAGTCTCTACGTATCTTACTTTAAAGATAAAATCGGTTCAACCTGCTAGATAAACCTATGTTCTTGTATCTCTCAAAAATCTACTATCTTCTCGAAGGAAGCAGAGCTAAACTAATTATTATTCTATTTGTCTTCTTGCTCACGTCATTGCTAGAAGCAGTTGGGATAGGACTGATTGGACCATTTTTGGATATGGCAACAGAGCCAGAGAG
>NZ_JADEXP010000020.1 GCF_015207065.1 Leptolyngbya cf. ectocarpi LEGE 11479
TTGCTTCAGATTATTTAAACCCATGCAGCACTCATTTTTTTACTTTTGGTTTAGCCTGGTTCATCGGTCGTGAGCCCTAGCACTAGCATGGGAGACCGATGAACCGCAGGGTGTAAGCTCTGCGGTTTTGTTTTTTCTTTACCCGCTTTAACCACAATGATCGTTCGCTACAGCTGGCAATTTACATTTTTCTTTTTTGCGTCACCACCGGGTAGGTAACGCCAGCTTTGCTGTACTGACTTGCCCGGAACCTCCAGAGGTTGCGGGCTTTTTGTTTTTTGTTATTCATTTTCTCAACTCATGAAAGACGCCAAACTTGTTGCCAAAGCCCATGTTGATCACACCAGTGAAATCGAGATAGCCCCCCATATTACCGTCGGTGGCAGCGATCTATTGATTGTGGGTGGACCATGCTCCATTGAAAGCATGGCCCAGATGGAGACCATTGCCCAAGCCTTGCACACAGCTCCTGTGCAAGCGCTCCGGGGTGGCATCTATAAACCCCGGACATCCCCCTACTCTTTTCAGGGCTTAGGGGATATCGGGTTAGATATTCTCTCAGCAATCCGAAAGCGCTATGGTCTGCCCATCATTACAGAGGTCATGACAATTCAGCAGATTGAAAAACTTGCCTCCCATGCTGATGTGCTACAGGTGGGCAGTCGCAATATGCAAAATTTTGACTTGCTCAAGGCCCTCGGCGATGTCAACAAACCTATACTTTTAAAGCGAGGGCTCGCCGCTACGGTGACCGAATTTGTCATGGCGGCAGAATATATTGCCAGCCATGGGAATTCAAACATTATCCTCTGTGAGCGCGGTATTCGCAGCTTTGATAACTACACCCGCAATGTGTTGGATCTGGGTGCTGTCGTTGCCCTGAAGCAGATTACCCATCTGCCCGTACTGGTTGATCCCAGCCATGCCACTGGCAAGCGAGAATTAGTCGCTCCGCTGGCCCGAGCTGCGATCGCAGCTGGAGCTGATGGGTTAATGATCGAATGCCATCCCGATCCAGACCAGTCTGTAAGTGATGCCAGACAAACCATCAGCTTAGAAGCCATGGCTGAACTCGTGCAAAATCTGATACCTGTGGCTCAGGCCGTTGGTCGGTCAGTGAGCCAGCCAGCCAGTCAAGTTGCTCAGCACAGGCCCATAGCAACACCACAAGCAACACCACATTAAGGACCGCATTAAGGACCAGTGGAACAATGGCCAGTGTCCTGATGTCTGTAATATCTAAAACACCATCAGGATGCCAGGCGTTAAACATGGCCAACAGGATGTTCCGAGTTCTGAATTTTTTGAAGTATCGTATCTAAACGTTCGGATTAGCTGCCGATAAAGTTGTTGATTAAGTTACTGGGGGTGGGGGACTCTCGGTATTTAATATTACTAAAGTTCTTATTGTTGATATTCATCAGGTAAAAATTGAAAGCTTGAGCCATAGCTCAAGCTACATACTCTACATATACCGATGCTGATTGAAGGGATGAACCGATCTGTACCGATCTGTGCCATGCACTACTCGCCAATAGTTTGCAGATGAAACCCTACCGAGGATCAGCAACGCCTTACATATCAAGGGTCTGATTAATAGTCAGAAAGTTTTATTTGATTTTTTGGAGATGCCTGAGGTGAGACGAAAGCACTTTTTGAAGGGTATACCTGCTGTCGCCACACTCTCAGTCCTGGCAATTTTAGGTCTTAAAAGCTTTGCTGTCGATTTTGATCAATATCGAGGCTACAGTGCGCTAATTTCAGATCAGCTCGTCAATGAGGCTGACGTTCAGCTAGCGTTACAAAATATCCGCTATACCATTTCACAAAACGGGCAATCCCTGAATACAGCACTGCTTGAAGCCGAAAAAGTACAGGTTGAGCTAGCGGAGCAAATTCCTAACACACTCTCGGAGAACGACAGAAATCGTTTACTCAAGCAGCTAGACTTTAATGATGAACTGCTCGCGGAAAAACGGCAGCTCATCAAGCAGCTTGAAATACACCATGCAGAGGTGAGGACGGCCCTAGCCCAAGAATCTAATTTACTAAATGGGCTGAGCGGCAGTCTGCGTTTGGAAGTTGAGGCCCTATTAGACGACCTGTCTCTTTATGCCGTCACCAGCGATGAACAGCTGGTGACGGCTATTAATACAAAGCTCAATCGGCTGAGATCGAGACTAGGATCTGACCCTAGTACTCGAGATCAAATGACGCAGTTAGTCCAAATGGTTCTGGATAATAAGCCCGCTGCAGATCAGCTAGTTAGCCAGATATTTGATTTACCCCTAACCAACAACATTCGAGCCCTCGAAAAGCAGTTTGATGACATTCAACAAACTACCCAGAAACGAGTGTCCCTTTATCGCAACCTGGCCTATGTACTACTGTTTGCAGGCTCAGGCGTAGTTGCTTTTTGGGTAATCAATCGGCTGCGCCGGACCAGTCAGAAAACGATCAACGTTTTAGAAAGTATTACCGACGCTTTTATCGCTCTCGACCGCACCTGGGCCATTACCTATGTTAATGCTCAGGCCGCTGATATGCTTAAGCGCGATAGTTCAGAACTACTGGGGCAAGATTTTTGGAAAGTTCTACCCGAATCCCTCGGCAAACGCTTTACCGAACGCTACCGTGAAGCGGCGGCCACCAACCTGCAGGTAGTCAGCTTTGAAACCTACTATGAACCCACCGAACGCTGGCTTATGGTGCGTGGTTATCCCGGCAGCGACGGCTTATCCATTTTTTTACAAGACTTTACCGAACGCAAACAGGCTGAGAAACAGCTGCTAGAACTCAATCGCGATCTCGATAACCGGGTTAAAGATCGCACAGCCCAACTGGCCAGTGCCATGGAAGAAGCCGAAACAGCACGGGTCAAAGCTGAAGATGCCAACCGTTCCAAAAGTGAGTTTTTGGCCAACATGAGCCATGAACTACGCACCCCCCTCAATGCCATTATCGGCTATAGCGAAATGCTGGAAGAGGACGTTGCTAGCATCGGTGAAGATGATTTTGTTCCTGATCTACAAAAAATTCAAGGAGCAGGCAAACATCTTTTAGGGCTCATCAATTCGGTGCTGGACTTGTCCAAGATCGAAGCAGGGCGTATGGAGCTTTTCCTAGAAGATATCTGTGTTAAAACCATCATGGTTGAAATCATCAATACCATTCAGCCCTTAGCGCAGAAAAATGGTAATCAGCTGGCTGTCTCGTGTCCTGACGATATTGGCATGCTCCATGCCGACCAAGTTAAACTGCGGCAAAGTTTGATCAATCTACTGAGTAATGCCTGTAAGTTTACCGAACATGGCACCATTACCCTGGCTGTCCAGCCAGCGACAACCACCAACCACCAGGACAATGAGGACAGCTGGCTACAGTTTACAGTCACAGACACGGGTATTGGCATGACAGCAGAGCAGATGGGGAAAATTTTTCAAGCCTTTACCCAAGCAGATACATCGACTACCCGAAAGTATGGAGGCACTGGCTTAGGTCTCACCATTACAAAACAGTTTATCTCCATGATGGGAGGAGACGTCACAGTCAATAGCACCTATGGTCAAGGCACAACCTTTACGTTAACCCTGCCCCAAACTGTCCAGGTAGACAGGCCGTCGGAGGAAACATTCTTTGCACCACCTGTGAGATTGATTGAGAAAGAGGCAATTTCCACCATTCAGGAACTATCTGGTAAATCTTCTAAAAAGAGTATCTTAGTTATTGATGACGATGTGGATGCTCGTGAGAGTTTACAAAGCTGGTTGACAGATGCTGGCTACAATGTGGTGTGTGCCATTGATGGACAGCAAGGCCTTGCCCTGGCTAATGAGCTTCTTCCTGACGCGATCATTCTAGATATGAGGCTACCTCAGCAGGATGGATTATCCGTTTTAGAAGAATTGAAGGCAATGCCAACGTTGTCCCAAGTGCCTTTTATTCTGCTGTCTATAACCGAGGAGCATGCCCATATCGAACAACTTTCAGCGGTTGATTATCTACCTAAACCATTGGACCATATACGTCTGCTCGATACCTTAAGCACCCATCTACCTGAACGGACATGTCCTAGAATTTTGGTCGTTGAAGACGATTTTAATGCTAGGGAAATTATGGGACGTTTTTTACAGCAGTATGATTGGACAGTTGTACTCGCAACTAATGGCCAGCAAGCGATTGAATATCTCGGTGATACCCTACCGGACCTGATCGTATTGGATTTAATGATGCCTGGCATGGATGGCTTTGAATTTGTTCAGGTTTTACGTCAAACACCAGTCTGGAGCAACATTCCTGTAATTGTTGTAACGGCTAAGACCTTGACAGCCAAAGACCAGAAACGTTTAGAAGGTGTGGTGCGCGTGTATCAAAAAGCTGACTTCAATCGCCAGGATCTGCTGAGTGAGGTACGGGCATTAATTTTTAACGAAGTCGATAGCACGCCCATTGCCAGCTAATAACGGCATAGTGGCCAGCCTCTCAGTGACACTACTATCAGAGGTAAATGAAAGAGGTAAATGATATGCTGATGTCCTTAACTGTAGACACGTATTTTCCGGAACTAATTACCATTTGGGAGCATCAGTATAAAGAAGCTTTGCTATTGCTGAAATTTAGCCGTGGCAAAATTAAGTCGGTACTATTTATTGAACTTCATAAGATGTTTGAGGGGTATCGGCATAATTATTAATATCTTGATACCTCATACAGCATTAGCCAAGAGGTTAACTCTATTATTTGTACGGGAAAAATAGGACTTCAGTGTATTGATCAATATGGCTCTACCACATTATTCATATGTTTAATCATCGAAGGTTTGACGGTTGCCTGCTCAGACTATCTCTATTTTTATAGTGTGAATTTATAAAACCGGCTAGTGAAGCACATTAGTCGGTTATTGAAACAGTTAGATCCTTTTTATCTATATAAATGTGTTTCCAACAGCTTATTACAAGAGCTAATGACCACTCTGCTTATATAGATAAAAAAATTAGGAGGTTTTTCTAGTGAATCGAAGTTCTCTATTTCAGGGAGCAGGTGTAGCCGTAACGTTTCTACTCCTTGCGTTTTTAGGGCTTAAAGGAAAGTCAGTTAATGTTAGCCAGTATCAAACCTATGCAGATTTAATTGGTAGCCAGATTGAAAGTGACACAGAAGTAGAGCTAGCTCTGCTCAAAGAGCGCTATACCCTCTTGAGAAATGATGAGCCGCTGGAAGAAGCCCTGGCTGAAGAACTATCTATTCAAGAAGATCTGGCGGAAGAAGTTCCTAGTTTTGTTGCCGAAGACGGTCGGGTAAAATTACAAAAACTCATTAGCCGTGATGCCGAACTTTTGAAAGAAAAAACTGAACTGATCAATCAGTTTCAGACTACCAATGCAGCATTACAAAATGCCTTGGTTCAACTTCCAAGTCTGGTCAATCAAGTTAAAAATACCAATGATGCTGATCTTGAAAGACTCATAGACGATGTATTGATATACATCATGGCTACCGATGAGCAGTTGGTGACCACGATTGAGGAGGAATTGGATACGGTTAAGGCCAAGCTGGATGCGGGTGAGTTTTCTAGTGCCGAAGACGTAGCTCAGGTAGTACAGCTGTCTCAAACAGTACTGGACAATAAGCCATCTGCTGATGCTCTCGTAGATCAAGTGGTAAATTTACCGCTGACCACAAATATTCGGGAGTTGGAGAAGGCCTACGACCAAACCAGCCGCCTGGCATTTAGACAAGCAGCTATATATCGAAACGCGGCCTACTTAATCGCACTAATGCTGATTGGAATCGTTTCCTACAGGCTGGTTGCTCGTCTACGGCAATCTACACAGCGCACGGCTAGCGTATTAGAAAACATTACTGATGCCTTTGTGGCTGTTGATCGCAGCTGGAAAGTTACCTATGTCAATGCCCAAGCTGCTGAGGTGCTTAAACGGAGCATTCAAGGTCTTTTGGAACAAGATTTCTGGAGAATTTTCCCAGAATCTCTAGGGCCACGCTATGAGCAACAATATCGCCGTGCCATGGCTGAGCAAACGGTTGTCAGTTTTGAAACCTACTATGCACCCACCCAACGCTGGTTGCAGGTAAGGGGCTACCCTGGTCGTGATGGACTCTCACTGTTTTTACAGGATGTAACAGAACGAAAACAGGCTGAAGAACAGCTTATGGAGCTCAATCGCGACTTGGATGGCCGTGTGCAAGATCGCACCACTAAGCTGATGCAGGCTATGGAAGAGGCAGAAGAGGCACGGGTCAAGGCCGAAGATGCCAACCGCTCTAAGAGTGAGTTTCTCGCTAACATGAGTCATGAGCTACGGACACCCCTCAATGCCATTATCGGCTACAGCGAAATGTTGGAAGAGGAAGCCGCCGATGCTGAGGAAGAGGATTTTATTCCCGACCTCCAGAAGATTCAAGGCGCTGGTAAGCACCTGCTAGGGTTAATTAATTCGGTACTAGATCTGTCTAAGATCGAAGCAGGTCGAATGGAGCTGTTCCTAGAAGAATTTTCCATCAGGAAATTAGTAGAAGAAATTGCTGGCACGATTACTCCAGTTGCCCATAAAAATGACAATCATCTGTCCATTTTCTGTCCGGATGATTTGGGTAATCTTCACGCAGATCAAACAAAGTTACGGCAAAGCCTGTTTAACTTACTGAGTAACGCCTGCAAGTTTACTGAGAGTGGCAATATTACCCTGACGGTTGAGCAAATCTCTACGCCGGATACTTCTATATATGATGGACCCTGGCTACGTTTTATCGTTAGCGACACGGGGATCGGTATGAAGAACGATCAGATCGAAAAGATTTTTGATGCATTTACCCAAGCAGATGCATCTACCACACGTAAATATGGGGGTACAGGTCTAGGTCTGGCAATTACAAAACAGTTTATCAATATGATGGGGGGTGACATTCATGTAGAAAGTATCCCTGGGCAAGGAACTACATTTTCACTCACAATCCCACAAAAGGTACAGACAGCCAAGCCAAAGGGTAAAACATTTTTTGCCCACCCTTCTCTATCTTCTGATGGAGAGCCATTTACGCCCAGTAACGCGTTCACTAATCAGAGCTCAGAACAAACAATTTTAGTGATCGACGATGATCCCGATGCCCGCGAGATTTTGCGTCGTTCCCTGGAGGAAGCTGATTACAACGTGGTCTGTGCAGCCAATGGGGAGCAGGGACTAGCGTTAGCAGGTGAATTACTCCCGGATGCGATTACGCTGGATGTGATGATGCCGCAAATGGATGGGTGGTCTGTGCTAAGACAGCTCAAAGAAATGCCCGCTGTTTCTGAAATTCCGGTCATTTTGTTGTCGATAGTAGATGATCGTCCCATGGGTCATAGTTTAGGAGCGGCTGACTATCTGACTAAGCCTATTGATCGCAAACGATTGCTAAGTGTTTTAGAAACTCATCTCTCGAATAAAGAATCTCCTACTATTTTGGTGGTGGAAGATGATGTCAATGCGCGGGAGATTATGGGACGTTTTTTACAACGTCAAGATTGGACCGTTGAGTTGGCGTCTAACGGACGTGAGGCACTAGAGTATCTCGATGAGACCAGACCTGATCTGGTTGTGCTGGATTTAATGATGCCTGAAATGGATGGGTTTGAGTTTATCCAGGTGCTACGACAAAATCCTGATTGGCAGGATATCCCTGTGATTGTAGTAACGGCAAAAGCGCTGACGTTTAGCGATCAGCAGCAGTTAGAAGGGGTGGCTCGGGTGTATCAAAAAGCCGATCTCAATCGTCAAGAGCTGCTAAGTGAGCTTCAGGCGATGGTATCGGCCAAAGCAGTCTCGATGCCTAATACAACAGATTCAGTTTCTAGCACTGATACGGTGTCTAGTACATCTGATTAACCCGGTAGTAATTGTAGGCTGAGGTTAATAAAGGGGATTATGGCAAAAATCTTATTAGTTGAAGATAACGAACTCAATCGGGATATGTTAAGTCGACGCCTTCGTCGTCGTGGATACGATCTGGCGATTGCCGTGGACGGTGCTGAGGCGATTGCGATCGCATCTGCCCAGCCATTTGATCTTATTCTTATGGATATGAGCTTACCGGTGATGGACGGTTGGGAAGCCACACGGCGACTAAAAGCCCAGTCCCACACCCAGCATATTCCCATTATTGCACTGACCGCCCATGCCATGCGTGGCGATCGCGATCAGGCATTGTCCGCAGGCTGCGATGACTATGACACCAAGCCCATCGATTTAAAACGATTGCTAGGCAAAATAAAAGCATTCTTGTCAGCGGAGCAGTTGGCGACAGCCTCAGATGGCCCCAAAGTACGGGCTGTTGCAGAAACAACCGCTGCCCCCGTTATTCCCATTACGCCGGTCACTCCGATTACTGCGCCAGCCGCCTCGCTCACTCCGATTACTCCGAGTGAGTCAGTATCTCCCATCACACCTGTTCCCCCAACACCGCCAGCAGCAGTAACCCCCATTGTCCCCGTCATTCCCATTGAGTCAGAAACCTCAGTAACGCCGACAGTAACGCCGACAGTGACGCCAACGACCACTGTGTCTTCCAACGAAGTTACGGATGCTGCCCCCCCTGCCATTGACAAGCCTGGACATAACTTTAATGGTTTGCCAATTCTGGTGGTGGACGATAACGAAGATAATCGCGACATGCTCAGTCGTCGTCTCACTCGCCGTGGCTACCAAGCCGTAGTAGTGGACAGTGGTGAATCGGCCTTAGACTACATTCAAAACCATCACAATATAGGTCTAGTACTACTAGATATCATGATGCCGGGAATTGACGGCATCGAGACATTAAAGCGTATCCGTCAAACCTATTCTCGTAATCAGCTACCGGTGTTGATGGTGACCGCCAAGGCACAAAGTGACGATATGGTCAGAGCCTTTGAACTAGGGGCTAATGACTATATTACTAAACCGATTGATTTTGCAGTTACCCTGGCTCGGGTCGAAACCCAGCTTTCTATCGTCAAAGCAACGATGGAACCACGGACAGAACCGGCTAAAACCGAGCGTCGTCCCCAGTCTTCTGAGTCCGCCCAGGGAAATCAGTCGGCTAAATCGCCAGGAGGACAGTCGGCTGCCAATATGACATTGGTACCTAAAACGGCCTTCTCCCGATTTGCAGCAGAGCGTTATCAGGTTCAATATTTTCTGCGACAAGAGCCCTTAGGGCCGATATCGATTGCCCTTGATAAGCACACAGACTCTCTGGTATTGCTGCAAACGCTCAAGGCTTACTCCCAGGACACCGCTGAGCTTTTAAAGCGGGTGATGGAAAAAGAAACCGAAAAGTTTCAGCCTTTGCGTTCCCTTTTTCCCAGGTATACCTATGGTCAGGTAGACAACACGTTTTATATTGTGCACGGTCTAGGAGAAACGTTTAATCAAGACCAGTTATTACAAGCGAAATTGCAGACACCTTGGCCGTTAGAGTCAGTTCTGTTGCTGATGGATCGGTTATTGGAACAAGTGGGTATCTTTCATCGACATAGCCAGGTCCATGCTGGCCTGCGAGATGACTGCTTTATCCAAACAAATGGCTGGGAAACAGCGGGACAGTCCCTGGTGCTTGTCGATAGTGGTCTAGGCAAACGAGTTATGATTGGTGTCAGTCAGCAATCTGCTGAATATCGCAAACAGCTGCTGATGCAGCGGGACTACCAACCTTTAGAACAGCGCATTGGCCGTCCAGGGCTGAGCAGCGATGTATATGCCCTGGGTTTAATTGGCCTGCAGGCACTGACGGGTAAATCCATCGATCAGCTGACGATGCCTAGCGTGAGTGGCGATCTTCAGTGGCGTCAGTTTGCGTCAGTGCCAGACCCGATCGCAGATTGGTTTGATCAGCTGACTCACCAAAGCCAAAATAAGCGTTTTGTTCATGCCATGGCCGCGCGCAAGGCGTTGAGCCCTCAATTACAAACCTATTTGGCTGAACCGGGTTAGCACTCACAGACCGTTGCCAATCAAGACAAACGGTGCCCAATAATAGGGTTCGTCTTGACCATTGGCAATTAGCTGTTGCTGGGCCTTTTGCAGAGCTTGCACTTTGGTGGCACCAGCCGCAAGCTCAGTGTAAAACAGTTCCATTAGCTGGGATGTGGAACGATCGTCCACCCACCAGAGGGATGCCAGTGCGGCCCGAGCATCTGTACGCTGTACTTGAAAGCCCATGCCGAGAATTTCTAACCCATCTTCAATATGACTGATGCCCGTTTGGCAGGCACTCAGCACCACTAGATCCACATTGGGTAGCGATAAATTTCTCAGTTCTTTTAGAGTAATCGTATCGCCATCTCCCAGCAAGATAAATGAATCTTCTGGCTGGCCTGGGACAAAGGCGGCGTGGGTAGCCAAATGGATAATATTTTGTCCTTGAAACTGAGTTTCTAGGTTATCGCGGCTAAAGTCTGCGTTTAATAAAACCTGGGTAGATGGTAGCTTTCTCTGAAGAAAAGACACTTCATGGCCCGCATAGGTGAGACCATAAAAATTTGTGACTCTCTGGTTAATCTGTTTTTCAAATGTTTGATTGGCATCAGCAAATGCTCCAGCTAGAACATTAAAGGGACGGCTAGGGGGCTGGGTGAGATCGCCAAAATCGCTAGCTGTAAGATTATGGGATGTGTATTGCTCAGCTAGCCACTGGTTTTCAGGTTGATCATATAAAACCGAGAGCGGAATGTAGTGAAGGACGCTATCGGGAATATAGATAATATTTTGAATCTTTAATCGGTTTAAATCTGCCTGAAAAGGAGTAATCAGCGATTTGTAAAGAGAGCCAGCGGTAGCTTTAACATCACTGCTGGGGTCTGCTAGCTGATGGCGCAGATGACTAACCTGTTCTGTGAGCTGATGTTTGGTGATTTGGGTTGTTTGGTGAATGGGTGGCCCGTCTGGGGGTACCAGCAGTAGTTCTAAACGATCTTCTAGAACGAGGGGATAAAGAACGACTGATTTGTGAGGTAATGTTTGTAGCTTCTGCTGGAGTTGCTGCAAGGGTTCCGGTTGGAGGAGGGTCGGGTCTGATGAGTCTAGCGTTGCTAGAGCGGCGGCTACATCGGGATGGGCTAAAAATGCTTCCAGGCTCAAGACGGGATCAGTGTCTGACGGACTTTCTAGCAATAGTGCTTGATGCTGTTCCAGCAGTAACCGCTCAGGAGGGAGATAGGGCAGCTTTTCGTCAACCTGTGGTTGTTCTGCTCGAACATCGTGGAGATAGTCTTCTAATTCTTGAATTTTGAGCAGGTCTAGTACTTGCTGCGCTTCAAAAACACGCTCTTGTTCTAAAAGGAGAGCAGCAAGCTCCCGGTAACTATCGGCAACGGTTTCGGTATAGCGCTGTTGGGTTTCTAGGGGAAGCGATCTCAAGTTATCGCGGACTTGCTCGATGTCGTTAATGGCCTGTTTGTAGAGTGCGATCGCAGCTGTCTTTTGTTCAGCGGCTACCAGCATCTTTGCAATGTTGAGTAAACTAATCAGCTGACGATATGGGTGATTACTTCGATTGGCCAGACGCAATGACTGGTGATAAAACGTCCAAGCATTTGAGTAATCGTCAGAGATAGCATAAGCCTGGCCTAAGCTATCTAACAAATCAATATGCTCAGGAATATTGGCAGGTACGTCTGAGAGTAACTCTAATCCATACTTTAAATTTTTGATTGCAGCATCAATATTATCGACCTGAGTATAAAGATGACCAATATTGTTTAGCGTACGGCTGAGGCTAAGGACATCGTTAGAAAATTGTTGTCCATGTTCTAGGGCTGTTTGGTAAAAATCTAATGCTGTTTCATAGCGTTTCTGCAAAAAGGCAACCCAGCCAAGGGTGTGGTATATATCTTCGATAGCCTGATAATCATCAGTATGTTGACCAACCTTTAGACTTGAGTACAACGTTTCATTGGCTTCTTCATAGTAGCCGAGCCGAGCTTGTATGATAGCCGTAGAGGTTAATGAGAATAGCCGATACTGTGAGCATTCTAGATGTTCAAAAATATCAGCAGCGATCCTGTAATTATCGGCAGCCTCTGCAAAATTGCCAAGGTCTTCTTGAATTTGGCCTAAATTATGAGTGGCTAGACCCAATTCCAATGACATTTGTTCAGAGACGGTTAATCTCTCAATTATTTGTTGAAGCAAGGGAATAGCCCTATCAGTACTGCCTAAGCGATCAAGCGCATAGGCTAGTCCCAGCGATAATTGGTTCTTGAGTATAGTGTGCTGTTCAAGGTTTTCTAAATCAGCAAGAACAGACTGATACTGTTCGATAGCAAGATCAAATTCATCGACGGCTAAATAATCCCTAGCAGCATTGAATCTAGTTTCAACATTATCTGGAATATTTTCTGGTGGAACAGGTTTGCAGGCAGGTATTTCCTGTGCAGCAACCGGTCTACTGCACAGGAAAGCTAGAAAGGATGATGCTAAACCCAATACATATAAAGCCCTGATTCTCATCGCCTAAGTAGCCTCTAGCAATCATCCAAATCTTACTTTAGAGGATTGCTATCGGAGCTTTGGATAGAGCGACTGTCCACCAATCATGGTTATATTGGTTTAATAGGTTTCCTACGTGGATTAGATGTTGTTGGAACCATCGCAACAGGTTTTGAATATCCTTGGGCACTTAGATAGCTGCGGGCAATTATCAAAACACTCAAAGAAGTGGTGTTTATCAAATGTTGACGAATTTGAGTGGCCCTATTGACTGGAGCCCCTACTTCAAATGGGACAATTACGTTTCCGTTACTAGCGTATGTCTCTAAAGCCTGACTTTTCTCAAGTGTACGAGTCACCTTCGATGCTCCCTATACAAAATAATGTTGTCTAATGCACAAGCGCTGCATGCTGGGCTATATGCCTAACATTCTGGCGAATGGAGCAATGACCGTCGTGCCCCCAGCGGGTACTGTTTGCATCAATTCCAGAAATATATATTTTTGTAAATCGTTCCGGATGAATGCAGAATTCTTAGCCTTTACCCTGATGGGTTACTAACCGTATAAATTTATATAGGTAGGAAGACGCTAATGCGGATAATTCTCAGACGGAGTAACCCAGAGCTATCCATGAATCACTCCCCAGATGAATTACGTCGGTTGGCTTGTGAGGCCTGTCGTTACTGTCTCGGCAGTGTAGAACGACAGCGATACCTCACCCGGTTGATTCGCCTGGTAAAGCCACGTCTTTGGCAAGATAGCAGTCCCTACTATCAGGATGCCTTACAACAAACCTGGATTTATCTGTGCCAAAACCTGTGTGAAGGAAAAACAGCCAAACCCTACAACCCCGAAATTGCCAATGTTTCAACGTGGCTTAACGCCTACCTAAAATTTCGTCTGTTGGATTTTGCTAAGGCGGCTCAGATCGACCGTAAGCGCCATGTCTCTGCCTATAACGATGAAGGGGGCACTACAGATGTTGTTGAGACCCTCGCTGCTAAACCAGAAATTCCTCCTATTCTGGAGCGAGTTCAGGATTGGTTAGACCAAAATGCCAGCGAGCTGCGCCAAATTCATATTGCCAAATATCCGGAAATTAACTGTTATGAGATGATTCTCAGGCGACTACCGCCGGAAACCCCCTGGCAGGTACTCGAAACAGAATTTGGGATTTCCTATAAAACTCTCGAAAGTTTCTATCGCCGTCAATGTAAGCCTCGTTTACGAGAGTTTGGTCGGACCGAGGGCCATTTATATTCTTAATCCCTGTCTCTTTTTAGTTCAACAACTGTCACAGCACTCTGGAGAATTTTGCGATGAATTATGCACAACAGGATACCCATTCAGCCAGGCTTATTTGGCCCATTACACACCAGGGAAAATCTATCGCCCAGCAGTTTTCCCGCGATCATGCTCAGCCTGATGTGGTTGAACGGGTGAGACGTAATACATTGGCGGTATGGGTCATCCATGAGTTTTTAGAGGCCCTGGGAATCTCCACCGATCTGTCCACCAGCGATAGTTGGAATCCGGCGATGCAGCTGATGGAGGATGTGGCTGATTTGGTGGTGCCTGGGGTGGGGCGCTTAGAATGCCGTCCTGTTGCTGCAGAGACTGAGGGATATCTGTTGCCAAGGGAGGTATTGGCAGAACGAATTGGGTATGTGGTGGTGGAATTAGACGAAGTGGCTGGGGAGGCATCTCTTTTGGGGTTTGTCTCTGAGGTGCGTCCAGCTCAACCTCAGCTCAGGTGGGAGCAGCTGCAGCCCATGGACGAGTTCCCCGATCATTTGCATCAGCTCCGTCAGGGAACATCAAAACCGCAAACGTCTTCGCTGACGCAGCTGAGTCAATGGTTAGAGGGCCAGTTTGAAAGTGGCTGGCGGTCTGCCGAGGAGCTACTGGCACAGCATGTGTGGACACCGGCTTTCAGACAGGGAGGCCAGTCTGTACAGCGGGAAGCCCCTCTGGCTATAAAACGAGCCAAGCAATTGGATCTAGGGCTTAAACTAGGGGCGGAGCAGGTCGCCCTAGTGCTTGAGGTGGGTGAAGAAAATGAATCGGTTGTCAAGGTCGGTGTGAGGCTTTATCCCTTAGGGGGATTGATGTATTTACCGGAGGGTCTGGCGGTAGCGATTTTGGATGAGGCAGGTACTGTTTGTTTGACAGCCCAGGCCCGCAGTGTCGATAACTATCTGCAGCTTTATTTTCGAGGTCGATCTGGGGAACCCTTTACAGCCCAAGTTACCTTAGATGAGGTGCACATTGTGGAGCACTTTGTGATTTGATGCAGGGTGCCATGGACGCAAAATTGAGGATGGGCAAACTTGTGGTCCTTAAGCTGGGGCCAGGAAGCTTCCAACAGGGGTTTTCGGTGGTTTTGCAGCTGGGCTGGGAGGGGGAGCGACCCGCATTAGAACTACCGGGGGAGCTGCCACCAGCCCCAGACTTGCCGGGGCTTTATCAGCAGTGGCAGGCGGCGTATCGCCAAATGCGGGTGCCCAGTCGTTTAGAAGCTCAGGCCCAGGTTACCAATGTGTCTTGGGTGAGCGACTGCCGGGAAAGTGCCGACATGCTTTGCGATCGCATCAATCACTGGCTCGCGCAGCCTTCGTTCCAACCCATCTACAGCAAACTGTTAGAGCAGCTGAGCCCCACTGAAACTATCCGGGTCGTACTCCAAACCCAAGACCCGATTTTACAACGGCTGCCCTGGCATCAATGGGACTTTTTTCAACGCTATCCTCAGGCTGAACTGGCTCTGAGTGCCCCTGTTTATGAGCAGGTCAAGGCTCCAGAAACCCTGAGTAAAACGGTCAGGATTCTGGCTATTTTTGGCGATGCTACGGGTGTGGATTTAGAGACCGATCGGCGACTGCTGCAAACGCTCCCCGGTGTCGAGCTACATCTACTCACCACCCCGGACCGGGCAACGCTCAATCACTATTTATGGGAACAGCAGGGCTGGGATATCTTATTTTTTGCTGGCCACAGCAGCAGCGCTGGCGCCACTGGACGCATGAGATTAAACGCCCAGGACAGTTTGAGCCTTTCTGAGTTGAAATATGCGCTGACCAAAGCGGTAAAGAGAGGTCTTGCGATCGCAATTTTTAATTCCTGCGATGGTCTAGGGTTAGCCCAGGAACTGGCCGACTTACATATCCCTCAAATTTTGGTGATGCGAGAACCGGTGCCAGACCGAGTGGCCCATGAATTTCTCAAGGGATTTCTGGAAAGTTTTTCCCGTTACACACCCCTATACCTGTCGGTGCGCGAAGCCCGTGAACGGTTGCAGGGTCTAGAAAATGAATTTCCCTGCGCTACCTGGTTGCCTATCCTCTGTCAAAACCTGGCTCAGCAGCCCCCCAGTTGGCAGAGTTTGCAAGGGCGGTCATTACAGGCAACCCCAAAGCATCAGCCCTGGGTTGGGGGTGCGTTAGGCGTTGCGATCGCAGCAACCACCCTGGGATTACGCCTGCTGGGTGGTCTACAATCTCTCGAACTAGCCACCTACGATCGATTTTTGCGCTGGTGGCCTTTTTTTGAGTCTCCCGATTCTCGGATTGTTGTCATCAAAAACACCGAAGACGACATTAAACAACAAGGTCTGGATAAAACCTCAGCGTTTTCCATGACAGATGACACTCTATTGGCTGTTTTAAAAAAGCTAGAACCGTTACAGCCCAAAGTAATTGGCTTCGATATCTACCACGACCGTGAGATTGATTCAGACTTACCCGAACTACGAGAGCGATTAGAGACCACACCTCATTTTGTCGCCCTCTGTAAACATCCATCGGACTCAGCAGAAATGGGCGGGGTGGCAGCTATTCCTGACGTAGATTTTAGCAATCGCTTAGGCTTTAGCGACTTTATCGACGATACCGATAGCACGGCCCGGCGGTTTCTGGTGGCCATCCATCGACCACCAGACTCACTTTGCCATACCAACCATAGTTTTGCCGCGATCATCGCTGGTCAATATTTGAATCTAATTGAGGCCAACGACAGTTTAACCGATGTATTTTGGCAAAACGACCAAGACCAATTTCAGCTGGCTCAGGTGAAGTTTCCTCAGTTAAATCCCCGTTCTGGCGGGTATAAGCTAAACGACTTTGGTGGTTACCAGCTACTGCTGCACTATCGACATTTGCCCCAGGTGGAAGACATTGCCGAGACTTACACCGTGTCTGAGTTACTCAGAGGTGATTTTGAGGGAGAGAAAATTCGAGATCGCATCATCCTGATCGGTACTACCGCCCTCTCCTTTGGCGGTGGCGACATTGAGGAACGCGACTTTTGGAAAACTCCCTACACCACCAGTGAACGTCTAGAAGATATGACACCAGGGGTGTTTATCCAGGCCCATATTGTTAGCCAACTGATCAGCGCTGTAGAAGATGGACGGCCCTCAATCACCACCTGGAATGAATGGATAGAAAGCGGCTGGATTATCCTTTGGGCTGCCATCGGTGGCGGGCTGGGCTGGTATTTAACGGATACCCGTTTCTGGTTGACGCTGCTGTCAGCCGAGGTGGGATTGTTGCTTATCAGCTGGAGCTTACTAGCTGTCCCCGCCCTCTGGGTGCCCTATGTTCCTGCAGTCGTCACATTTACAGCTACAGCCATTGCGGTGAGTCGATACAGGTATAAGTAATGAAGTGCATTTACGTTCTGGCGGCGTTAGTGGGGGGGCTAAGTTTAAGCTCACCCACCAGCGCTCATATAGTTTCTACTGAGTTGATACAACCCCAGCGCATCTCTGGGATGCCTGAGGATCTGGGCTACCCCAGGGATGGTACCCGGCGCGGCGGTGGCAGTCGGGGTGGGGTGTGCGATTTACCGCCGGAGGTGCCACCATTGACGGCGTTGATGCCAGACCCATCAGCCTGGACAACGCCTGGGGCAAATAACGAGGTGGTGGCTCCAGCGACCGTTTTGAGCTTTACAAACCGTCCTACCCCTGACCTATGGTTTTATCTACCCTACAGTTTGGTAGAAACAAGTCGGGTCACGTTTACCTTAAAAGACGCTGCGGGAGATACGCTCAAACGGGCGCGCTTAGATACGACCCAGACATATCCCACAGCACCTAGCATCATCAGGGTTTCACTTATGGAGTTGGGGCTGCCCCTGTCCCCGGCCACAGACTACCACTGGTATCTGACGGTGGGCTGTGAAGGAGGCCCGCCCGTTGTAGTAGACGGCTGGGTTCGCTACCAGCCTGGGGAGGATAACGATTCGCAATCTGACAACGTCCGTTTTTTGGTCGATCGTCTGTCTCTACTGGCGGAGACCCGATGGCTGCAGCCAGACCATGCCGCTGCTCAAGCAGACTGGCAAGAACTCTTGGAATCAGTCGGGTTGGAGGATACCGCTGAGGCTCCCCTGATGGATTGCTGCAGTTTTATTGAACAAGTTCAGAACTAATGCAGAATTTATGATGGGAGTCCTGATAGCTATTTAGAACACGGGATGCCGTTGCTGATTTCAACTCAGCAACGGCCCTTAGATATAACCTTTTCCATCCCTGAGCCCACAGCTTTTCTGATCCAGAAAGCCCAGGGTTTCCGCCGGTTTTGGATTGATATCTGCCTGAGTTCTGGTTGATTGAGTTTGGGATGCCCACCATGAATAGCTCTTTTAATTCTCAGCCATTTGAAAATGAGTCTGTGATTAGCTCTCTTTTAAAAACAGCCCTTGATAACCTGGTAGACGGTCTTTTAATTGTGGCGGCCAATGGCCGCATACTACAGGCAAATGCTATGGCGACTCGCGTTTGTCATTCGTTGACCCCTAGGCCCACTGACCGGGCTCAAGTGCCCACTGTCCTATGGCGGTTATGTCATCCAATTTTTAAGAATATTGCTAATGGAATTGAAACCCATCTGGGATTAGAAATAGACATTGCCACTGACCAACACCAGCCGATTCGGGTGCGGATTCAGCCCTTAAACCTCAAGGTACAGCAGGAGGATTGTCTCATGCTGATTTTAGAAGATCGTCAGCAGGCCCATCGACGACGGGCGATGGCCGATGGCAATCGCTATGGCTTAACGCCCCGCGAAGTGGATGTGTGGGAACTGCGACTACAGCAACAGTCCTATGAGACCATTGCCAAGACCTTGTTTATTACGGAAAATACCGTCAAAAAGCATGTCAAAAGTATCTTGGCAAAACGACGAGCCTATGGGGATGATCGGGGTGCGATCGCAGGCTAAAGCCAACGAAAAAACGACTCCAGCTCACACAGGCCAATATAAAAAGTCAATCTAAAAACAGATAGGAGACAAAAACAACGTTAGTTTCTGTCTCCTACTCATTTCATTTTTATTTGATGCTATTCAGACGGTGCTAAACAACGGCAGCCGCAAAGTGTGTATCTTGCTCAGCCCGCAGATGATCGCAGATGCGTCCCTCTGGCAGAATCACATCGTCGTAGGTGAGCACCGTATCTTTCGCCACTGGACGCTTGAGCTTACAGCCTTCTGCTAGACCCATGGGCAGCAAATTTTGCGCCAGCGTTACATCGGCGGTTTCACACTGACCATAGGTCATGTAGTAGCCAATACCATCCAGCGTTTCGCCTGCTTTGAGGTCAATTTTGGCGGTTGCTACCACATCTACCATTGGTCTACCTAACGGTGCCATCACCGCATCGTTAAACAAAACGGCACGGGCCAGGGATAAGGGCACCTCAAAATGACAGATGTGATAGGGCGTATAGAAGCTATAAAGGGGACCCGGTCCCATTTTGTAGTAGCTCAGATAGTGCTGATGCTTGGGGTCATCATTGGTGGCATAGATAAATACGCCTGCCGCCGGTTGAGCCCCAACAACATAGTCCACAATGCCGCCCAGGGACTTGAGCTGATCCACATCGTACAGGTGAGTCATGTCGTCCACATGCCCCCGGAAGTCATAGCCCAACATGCCGCGCTGAGCCACCGTCATACCGGTAGCGTTAGCCACAATCGCCTGCTCAAACGAGATTTTGGTGCCATCGGCAAAGCTAGTCACCATATAGGCCGCCTGCTTCCACTTTTCGGCAAAGCTCTTTTGGGTGGTGGGGTTGCGATAGCGGTCTTGAAGACCCTTGATATTGCCGCAGAGCAGAGGGGTAAAGCCAATACTCTTAACATAGCGATAGAGATTCATCTCCACACCCGGCTGGTCGCCATCGCAGTTGGATAGCACCACACCCGCTCTGTCGGCATACACCTTCAAAATAGGGCCAACAGTCCCGTCTAGCTCCGCATTCATCAGCACAACATGTTTGTTGTTGTTGATGGCTTCGAGCACAACCTGAGCACCAAACTCAATGGTGCCCGTCACTTCTACCAGGGCATCAATGTTTTCCGCTTTACACAGCAGAGAAGCATTTTCAGTGACGGCGGGTTGTCCCTTGTTAATGGCGTCTTCTAGTTCGGCGACGGTACTAACCGTTTGAATATGCTCTATGCCTGCTTCTTGATAAGCCCGTTTGGCCCCATCTAAGCTCCGGTTAAAAACGGCCACCAGCTCCATACCGGGTACGGAGTGAATGATTTGATTGGCAATACCCCGGCCCATAAAGCCCGCACCGATCATACCAATACGAACGGGGTTGCCAGCTTCTGCGCGAGCTTTGAGAGCTGTATCAACAATAATCATGAGGAGGCTCCTACGGAGATGGATTGATCGCTAGGCTGGTCGCTGGGCTGCTCATCTAACAGCGGCCAGTTAGCATCCTTATGGGAAACAGTGGACACCGGTTGCGGCCAGTCAATCGCTAGTTTAGGGTCGCTGTAGCGCAGGCCCCGCTCATAGCCAGGGGTATAAAATTCGCTCACCTGGTAGGTGACTTCGGCATTGTCGGTCAGGGTCTGATACCCGTGGGCAAACATTTCAGGCACGTATAGCGCCCGTCTGTTTTCTGCACTGAGTTCTACACCGATGTGGGAGAGGTAAGTGGGGGAATCTTTGCGCAGATCGACAATGACGTCATAAATGGCACCCTGGGTGCAGCGTAACAGCTTAGTTTCAGTTGCTGGCGCAATTTGAAAGTGCAGACCGCGCACCGTTCCCTGTTTGTAGTTAAAGGACATGTTGCACTGGGCAACGACTGGCTTTAGCCCTCGCTCTTCAAATTCTTGAGCACAGAAGGCGCGGGCAAAGAAACCGCGATCGTCTTTGAGCCGCTCAAGATCGATAATATAGACCCCCTGGATGGGGGTTTCATTAAAAATCATAGGTATTGATTATCTGACAACAGTTTTTGGGTAACAATAGGGGCGCTGCTGAGCACCACAAGGGGCTCATGGAGAAATCCTGGGTAGGACCGATGAGTCCAAATCGATTCATGCTCCAAATCAGCAACGGGATAAACGGTAGTGACGGTTGGATCTTAGGATCTTTATTAAAGACCTACATCATCTGGCGTGACTCATAGCGTTGAATCTGCGCTACGGTCATCTGATGCATATCATCTTCCCTGATATAGCTGCGATACCATTCCACGATCCAATCTAGCGTAGTGGCTAAATCAAGCTTAGGAGACCATTTCAGACGACTCTTGGCTTTAGAGCAGTCTAGTTTCAAGTAGGTTGCTTCGTGGGGGTTTACCTTGGTATCTAGCTGCCAGCTAGCGCCGTCTCCCCATAGCTGAGTCAGCTGCTCTGTAATCCATGACACGGGGCGAGCATCACTGTCATTGGGGCCAAAGTTCCATCCTTCCGCTAAATTTGTGCCGGAGTCCCACATCTGCTCAGCCAGGGTCATATAGCCGCCTAGGGGTTCCAGCACATGCTGCCAGGGCCGAATGGCATTTGGGCTGCGAATGAGGACCGACTCACCAGCAATGATGGCACGGATAATGTCGGGAATCAGACGGTCGCCAGCCCAGTCACCGCCACCAATGACGTTGCCGGCTCTAACGCTGGCTAAACCAACGCCGTGCTCATGGTATGTGGCCTGGTTAAAGAAGGAATTGCGATAGGCGGAGGCCACTAGCTCAGCACAGCCTTTGCTGTTGGAGTAGGGGTCATGGCCACCCATGGCTTCATTTTCCCGATAGCCCCATACCCATTCCCGGTTTTCGTAGCATTTATCGCTGGTAATATTCACAACGACTCGGGTTTCATCGGTCTGGCGTACCGCTTCTAGTAGGTGAACGGTACCCATGACATTAGTGGCATAGGTCTCTACAGGGTTGGCGTAGGAATACCGCACCAGGGGCTGGGCGGCCATGTGGAAAATGATTTCAGGTTTGTGAGTTGCGATCTCATCCTGCAAACTCACTAAATCCCGCACATCGCCCTCGATGGACATCATCCCATTGCCCACTTGAGCCACCTCAAACAAGCTGGGTGTGGTGGGCGGTGTCAGGGCATAGCCTACCACCTCGGCCCCCAGCTGCTGCAGCCAGAGAGATAACCAACCGCCCTTAAAGCCTGTATGACCAGTTACAAAAACTCGCTTACCGCGCCAAAATTCGGCGTTCATAACTGCTCCTTCAATACAATAAAAACTAACGCTGCCAGCTATGGCAGCCGCAAAATTCTGCAAGGGGCCTAAGCTTAAAAACAGGCTTGGCCCCTAAACTCTATACATGGCCTACACAGCCCAACATCGAGCGGCTCTACCAAACTTTCCAGGGAGCTTCATTAGCTTGCCATAGCTTTTCTAGATACCGCTTATCCCGCAGCGTATCCATGGGCTGCCAGAAACCATCGTGCTTGTAAGCGGAAAGCTCCTCCATATGGGCTAGCTTTTGCAGCGGTTCCTTCTCCCAAGAAATGGAATCATCGTCAATGTAGTCAATCACCTGGGGATTGAGCACAAAGAAACCACCATTAATCCAGGCTCCATCACCTTCAGGCTTTTCCTGAAACTGGGTGATTTTGGTTTGTTCTTGGCCCAGGGAAATAGCACCAAAGCGTCCGGGAGGCTGCACCGCTGTGAGTGTAGCTAAGGAGCCTTGCTCTTTGTGAAATTTAAGTAGCTCAGTCACGTTAACGCTGGAAACACCGTCGCCATAGGTGAAGCAAAAATCTTCATTGCCCACGTGCTCCCTCACCCGCTTGAGACGTCCACCGGTCATGGTGGAATCTCCAGTATCTACCAGCGTTACCCGCCAGGGCTCGGCTTTACCAGCATGCACATTCATTTGGTTAAAGCGCATGTCAAAGGTGACGTCTGACATGTGAAGGAAATAATTAGCAAAATATTCCTTGATAACGTATCCTTTGTAACCACAGCAAACAACGAAATCAGTAATACCGTGGTGGGAATATATTTTCATGATGTGCCAAAGGATTGGCTTCCCACCGATTTCTACCATAGGCTTTGGCTTAATCGCGGTTTCTTCACTCAGACGAGTACCTAAACCACCAGCTAGAATGACAGCTTTCATATAGTTAAAAAATTAACGAACACCTTTGATGCCATTAATGGCGCACGAAGATAACAAAAACCATTAACGGATGGGCTTCTTTAAGGAAACTCTACATTCAGAGACTATCCATAAAGGAGCGTTGGGAAACACCTCCTTGATACCCTATTATTTAACCTTTCCCCATCCAGGCGTTCCGGAACCTAATGCTCAAAAATATCTAGTGCTCAAAAATATTCTGATACTGGCATAGATCTAATTTGATCAAAGTAGGTAGGCACTGGAAACAGTCCTCAGCCAGGTGCCAGCGACCCTCACGCTGAAGCATCAGTGTGAGCTGTTTGGAGAGTGCGTGGAGGTAGCGAACGTCATTAGCGGCGTAGGCCAGCTGTTCATCACTCAGGTCACGGACATTGCCCCAATCAGAACTTTGGGCGGTTTTGTCAAGTTCAATACCTGCGATTTCTTTAACCAGTTCTTTCAGTCCGTGTCGAGGGCTGTAGGTGCGGGCCAATTTGCTGGCAATTTTGGTACAGAAGACAGGGGCTACATTAATTTCTAAGTGGTGTTGGAGGGTGGCTAGATCAAACCGGGCAAAGTGAAAAATTTTGAGAATGCTGGGAATTTCCAGCAGCTTCTGAAGATTGGGCGCACATGATTGGCCCCGTTCAATCCGGACAGCCGAACTATAGCCCTCAGTGTCGCAGAGCTGCACCAGACATAGGCGATCCCGCAGGGGATTGAGTCCCATGGTTTCGGTATCGACGGCAATGGCATCGGATTTTAAATAGCGCTCAAGGAGAGAGGCTGGAATATCGCGATCGCAAACCTCAAAATTTTCCAAGGTTAGAGTGTCCTTAATGTAGGTGAATCGTAAGTGATGGAAACCTCAAAATGACGGCTAGCTATCAAACTTCAGCACCTTAGCCACCGTTTGCACATCCTTGTCTCCTCGTCCGGAGCAGTTGATGACAATGGTGGGGCTACCGGCTAGCTGGGGACACAGCGTTTCTAGATAGGCAAAGGCGTGAGCTGTTTCCAGGGCGGGAATAATCCCTTCCCGTTGGGAGACTAGCTGAAACGCATCTAAGGCTTCTTGATCGGTGACGCCATAGTATTCTGCCCGACCAATATCCTTAAAGTAACTGTGCTCTGGCCCCACTCCCGGATAATCCAGACCTGCACTGATGGAATGGGGTTCGATCACCTGACCATCGCCATCCTGAAGTAAAAAGCTCATGGCACCGTGGAGGACGCCTACACGCCCGGCAGTCAGGGTAGCCGCGTGTTTGCCCGTGCTCACACCTTCGCCTGAGGCTTCAATGCCAATCATCCGCACGGATGCATCATTTACAAACTCATGGAATAGCCCCATGGCGTTGGAGCCACCGCCAACACAAGCCATCAGAATATCGGGTAGACCGCCCCACTTTTCTTGGCACTGGGTGCGAGTTTCTTGGCCGATCACGGCATGGAACTCGCGCACAATCATGGGATAGGGATGGGGACCGGCCACCGACCCCAAAATGTAGTGGGTATCTTCAACATTGGTCACCCAGTCCCGAATCGCTTCAGAAGTGGCATCCTTGAGGGTGCCAGTGCCGGAGCTGACGGGCTGTACCGTGGCACCCATGAGCCGCATGCGAAAGACATTGAGGGCCTGACGCTCCATGTCATGGACGCCCATGTAAATCACACAGTCAATCCCAAACCGGGCGCAGACGGTGGCTGTGGCCACACCATGCTGACCGGCCCCCGTTTCAGCAATAATGCGCTGTTTGCCCATGCGCTTGGCTAGGAGCACCTGCCCCAGGGCATTGTTAATTTTGTGGGCACCGGTATGATTTAGATCTTCGCGTTTGAGATAAATTTGAGGGCCGCTGCCGTCTGGACGGGCGTAGTACTCGGTGAGACGCTCGGCAAAATAGAGGGGATTGGCTCGACCGACATAGTCTTTAAGCAGACCGTTTAACTCTGCCTGGAACTCAGCTTCGTGGCGATAGGTATAAAACGCCTCCTCAAGTTCTGCCAGGGCCGGCATCAGGGTTTCGGGCACATATTTACCGCCAAAGCGGCCAAACCGACCCAGTTTATCGGGGCGCACCTCAGGAGCGGTGAGGTCGGGGGATACGGAGGAAGCGGAAAGCGGAGTGACAGTCACAGCAGTTGTGAGGATTAGAACGGGTGGTGGTTAGAAACAGGCAGGCTCAAGAAAACCATAGGAAACCCCTACTTTCTTGCCAGCTAGCCGGTTTCATTATAAGTAATTAGGAGCGCTGCGGACGATTTACGATTCAATGACCATTAAAGGAACGACTCAGCTGCTGGGAGTGATTGGCCATCCAGTCAAGCATTCCATGTCGCCGGTTATGCATAACGCTGCGATCGCAACCCTGGGACTAGACTACGTTTACCTGCCCTTTCCCATTGCCCCAGAGCAGCTTAGAACCGCCATCGACGGCTTTGCCGCTATCGGTTTGCAGGGGTTTAACATTACCATTCCCCACAAGCAAACCATCATGCCTTTGCTGAGCGAGGTCTCAGACGTGGCGCGGGCAATTGGCGCGGTCAACACAGTGTGGTGGAGCGATCGGGGCTGGTGCGGCACCAATACAGATGCCCTAGGATTTATGGGGCCGCTTAAAAGTTTGCAGCCAGACCTAGAGCGCACCTGGAGCCAGACACCCGCAATAATTCTGGGCAACGGCGGGGCCGCGCGGGCCGTAGTAGCTGCCTGCCAGCAGCTGGGCTGTCCCAAGATTTGGGTTGTGGGTCGTAGTGCCGAGAAACTAGCCGCTTTTGCCAACAGCTGGCCCACGCCGCCGCCCAATCTTTCGGTTCACCTGTGGACCAATCTGGATGAGCTACTGCCCCAAGCCGGTTTAGTCGTAAATTCCACGCCAGTGGGAATGGCCCCCAACGTGGATGCATCCCCCTTAAGTCCTGACCAAATAGCTCGCTTACCTGACCATGCGATTGCGTACGATCTGATCTATACGCCCCGCCCTACCCTATTTCTGCAGCGGGCAATAGATCGAGAGCTGATAGCCATTGACGGTCTCGAAATGCTTGTGCAACAGGGCGCAGCCGCGTTAGAAATCTGGACACAGCAGACACCGCCAGTGGATGTCATGCGACAGGCTTTATGTACATACCTAACATTAAATTAACATCCACCGTCCGTCCGTATCAGCAAACATTAGACAATCCTTTCACAAACTTTAAAGTATTTCCTCCGGCCAAATAATAGCTTCATAAACAGCCTCAGTAACCAGGGGTATATTCGGCCTATGGTGCATTGAAATTACACATCATAAACCCATATAAATACTGAGACTCTGAGGCCATGCAACCACTCACAGACAGCGGTTCTGACCATCCTATGGGGTCAGAACGCTCTCCAGCTCCCCAGCGTTTAGCCTGGTTAGATAGGGCAAAAGCCTATGGCATGTTTCTGGTTTACTATGGCCACTTTGTTGAGACAATCACCTATTTGCAAGGATTCTCTGTAGAGATAGCTGCATTTTCTCAATACAAGTTTATCTATGCTTTTCATATGCCTTTGTTCTTTATACTGTCGGGGTTTTTCGACAAGGCTAAGGAGCAGAAAATCTCATCATTTTTAACTCGTGGATTTTTGACTCGGATTCTACCCGCGATCTTTTTTAATCTGATTGCCATCCTTATTCTCCTCTTGCAAGATCTGGCATTTAGAGACTCTAGCTACTATGACCATCCCTCCATAGAAAAGCTCTTGCTGGCCTTGCTCACTGGACGTCCGCTGGCAAACTTTATTACCTGGTTCTTGTTCTGTTTGTTTACAGTGGAATGTCTCAATTACATAGTCCGGCCCTTGATCAAGGCCAATCTTTGGAAGCGAGGAGGGCTGGCAATGATGACGTTGATAGTGGGCTATTTTATGGGATTAAACGAAGACACTCTTCAGGGTTTATCGATTCGGGGTCAAAATTTTTGGTATTTTACCGAAACTTTGATTGGGTTTAGTTTCTATCAGTTTGGATTCATATTGAAGCAATCAGGATTTATCTCTTTAGTTCAAGCCTCCTTTTATAAGTACATTGGGCTGGGGCTTACCTTCCTGTTGACGGTGCTCCTGTTTGATTTAAACCAAGGCCCATTCACAGATGCCAGGGAGTTAGTTTTGATGGCATCCGTCAGCCATGGCAATCTCATATTCTTTGGATTAACGGCTATTACGGGCTCTCTGTGGGTGATTTTTCTCGCTCTCTGTTTGCCGTCTAGCCGGGTGATTACCTTTATTGGGCAGAATACGTTAATTTTACTGGGGTTAAATTTTCTCTTTACTGATTTTACCCAACCCATTGTTGAAGCTATTGGGCTATCTGCGTTCGAGTCCTGGTGGTCTGTACTACTGCTATGCACGGCGCTGACCCTAAGCAGTTTTGCGGTGGCTATACCTGCTATTAAGCTTCTCCATAGATTTATCCCACAGCTGGTGGGCAAACCCAAGACAGCTGGCCCCATACTACCTGCCCTGCTTCACTGACTCCTGCCATTCTGCCATTATTCTGAGGCTATACCCTCCTAGGCAAACAGTCGTAGCCCGTACGGGTTAGGCTGAACGGCCACTTCTACAGTCTCACCTGTGGCAAATTTTAGGGGTGTACGTGCTTGCAAATTACCTAGTGTGGGATGCTTCAGGGTGTATTTGTACTCGCGACCTAGGAATTCGCGATCGCAAATCACTAAGACAGTGCCTACACTCGACCCCACAGCCTTGAGACCCAGCTCCTCTTGGCGCAGCATCAATGTGCCTTGAGTAGCCTTCGTAGACTGGACCATCGCTGTATCCACTACACCCAGGGCCGTCTGCCAACCGTCTGCCGAGCGATGGGCCTCAATAAAGTTAGCTTGGGTGACAAAGTCTGCAATAAACCGGGATGCAGGCTGTCCATAAATTTCCTCTGGGCTGGCCAACTGCTCAATCCGACCGGCTCGCATGACGGCGACCCTATCGGCAATGGCCAGAGCTTCTTGCTGATCGTGGGTGACAAAAATTCCCGACGCCCCCACCCCCTTCAAGATACTGCGAACTTCCTGACGCAAATATAGACGCACTTGCACATCCAGATTGCTAAAGGGCTCATCTAGTAAAACCAGCGAGGGGCGAGGAGCCAGCGCTCGAGCCAGGGCAACCCGCTGTTGTTGCCCACCGGATAATGCATGGGGATAGCGCCGTTCCAATCCGGCTAATCCGACCAGCTGAATGGCCTCGTGAGCCAGGGCTTGAATTTGGCTACCGGGCAAGCGCCGATGACGACTCAGGTGTTTAAGGCCAAAAGCAACATTGTCAATGACAGATAAATGGGGAAATAAAGCATAGTCTTGGAAGACAATCCCCACATCCCGACGCTCAGGCGGCACAGTGGCCCCTTGACCACAGACCGGCTGCTGGGCCAGTTCAATCCAGCCCATCTCAGGGGTTTCAAATCCTGCAATGGTTCGCAACAAGGTGGTTTTCCCACAGCCCGAAGGTCCAAGCAATGCCAGTAGCTCCCCTTGATGTAGCTGCAGACTAACCTGGTTGATGGCAGGTACGGTCTGCTGGGGATACTGCTTAATCACATTGTGGAGCTGCAGTACCGTGGATAGAGATGTGGACGTCAAATCAGAAACCTGCGAGACCGTAGGCATAGAGACTAATCGGGACTACCGTAAGCGACAATGATGGGCGGGCAACTATTGAGATTAAGATGCAATAGCACTCCCATAGACATCATATCGCCATCCCCCTCACCGTTAGACAGGTTCCCAATAATGTCCTCAATCATGTCTGTATGGCTGACTGCTACGGCATAGATGGCTTATTCAAACCGACAAATCACCACAGTTTTTTTTATCAAAGAAAGGAATTGGTTTGTTTGTAGGCAGAATGATCACGTGATGGATTTAGCCATCCCAATTAAAACGGAGATAATCAAAATGAAAACTCGTGCAATTCAACTATTTTTAAGCCTGGGTGTAGCCGCAACGGTAGCTGCCTGCGGTGGCACAACAGACGCTGTCAAAGATGCCGGTGATGCCGCTGGTGATGCCGCTGGTGAAGCAGTAGACGCGGCTGGTGATGCGGTAGACGCGGCTGGTGATGCCGCTGGTACTGCTGTTGATGCGGCTGGTGATGCTGCCGGTGATGCAGTAGACGCCGCTGGCGATGCCGCTGGTGAAGTTAAGGAAACAGTTGAAGGCGCGGTAGACGATGCTAAAGACGCTGTCACGGGAGAAGAAGACAGCGAAAGCGACGAAGGCGACGAAGGCGACGAAGGCGATGAAGGCGGCGAAGGCGGCGAAGGTGGCGAAGGCTAATAGATAATTCCATCGCTGGGATTTTGTCTGTCAATACCAATATGGAGGGGGGCTGACGTTAAGTTCACCCCCCTCTGTTTTTGAGCAGAGCTTTTCATAATCCCTAGGGCCGATATCGGGCAAATACAGTCTAGAGCTGGGAATTCTGAGCCTGCGATGCCAGCACACTGTCGATTTTTGACAGTAGGTTCGTGTCAGGATGGAATCAAACTCCTAAAAAATCTCCGTTCTGGGAGTGAAAGAAAGCCCTACAATAATTTGGATTTAATAGATCTAGGTTCCATTGTCCATTTTCCCAAAGCCCGCCTATGCCTCGCCGCAACGACCTCAGCAAAATTTTGTTAATTGGCTCCGGTCCAATTGTTATCGGTCAGGCTTGCGAGTTTGACTATTCAGGTACGCAGGCCTGCAAAGCTCTGCGGGAAGAAGGGTATGAGGTGGTGCTGATCAACTCCAATCCGGCCACGATCATGACCGATCCAGATACGGCAGATCGCACCTACATTGAGCCTCTGACAGCTGAATTGGTAACGCGGGTGATCGAGCAAGAAAAGCCCGATGCACTACTGCCGACGATGGGGGGCCAGACGGCCCTCAATCTGGCCGTTAATTTGGCCAAGGATGGTACCTTAGCAGCTCATAATGTGGAGCTGATCGGGGCCAAGCTAGAGGCGATTGAAATGGCAGAAGATCGCCGCCTCTTTAAGGAGGCTATGGAGCGTATTGAGGTGGGTGTTTGTCCGTCAGGATTGGCGGAAACCATGGAAGAGGCCCAGGTCATTGCCAATGAAATTGGCTCCTATCCGTTAATTATCCGACCGGCATTTACCTTAGGGGGCACGGGGGGAGGGATCGCCTACAACCAGGAAGAATTTGAAACCATTGCCAAGTCAGGGCTTGATGCCAGTCCGGTTTCACAGATTTTGGTTGAGAAATCGCTGTTGGGCTGGAAGGAATATGAGCTTGAGGTGATGCGGGATCTCGCCGACAACGTGGTGATCATCTGCTCGATTGAAAATCTAGATCCCATGGGCATCCACACCGGGGATTCGATTACGGTAGCTCCGGCCCAGACGCTGACGGATAAGGAATATCAGCGGTTGCGGGATGTGTCCATTAAGATTATTCGTGAAATCGGGGTGGAAACCGGGGGATCGAATATCCAGTTTGCGGTCAATCCGGACACTGGGGATGTGATTGTGATTGAGATGAACCCTCGGGTATCTCGCAGTTCGGCCCTGGCATCTAAGGCCACCGGTTTTCCCATTGCAAAATTTGCCGCCAAGCTAGCGGTGGGCTACACCCTAAGTGAAATTTCCAACGACATTACCCAAAAAACCCCCGCTAGTTTTGAGCCGACCATTGACTATGTCGTCACGAAAATTCCTCGGTTTGCCTTTGAAAAGTTTCCCGGTAGTGCCCCTTTGCTAACGACCCAGATGAAGTCGGTGGGCGAGGCGATGGCCATTGGACGCACGTTTCAAGAGTCGTTTCAGAAAGCGCTGCGATCGCTAGAAACAGGACGAGCCGGTTGGGGCTGCGATCGCAACGAAAATCTACCCAATATCTCGAAGGTGCGCTCCAGCTTACGCTCCCCCAATCCCGAGCGAATTTTTGCCCTGCGCCATGCTCTGCAGCTGAGCTTAACGCCCCAGGATATCTATGAACTTACCGGGATTGATCCCTGGTTTATCGATCAGCTGCAGGATTTGCTCGTTACCGAAAAATGGCTAAAGCGCAGCGCCCTTGAGGCCATCACCCCTGAGCAAATGATGGCGGTCAAACAGCAAGGCTTTAGCGATCGCCAAATTGCCTATGCCACCAAAACCGACGAAGACCGCGTTCGAGCCCAGCGCCAGTCTCTGGGGGTGATCCCGGTCTATAAAACGGTGGATACCTGTGCAGCGGAGTTTGAGGCCTATACGCCCTACTACTACTCCACCTATGAAACTGAAACCGAGGTTAAACCCTCCACCCGACGTAAGGTGATGATTTTAGGCGGTGGTCCCAACCGCATTGGCCAGGGGATTGAGTTTGACTACTGTTGTTGTCACGCGTCCTACGCCCTGCAGGCCAATGACTTCGAGACCATTATGGTCAACTCCAACCCAGAGACCGTCTCCACTGACTATGACACTAGCGATCGCCTCTACTTTGAGCCCCTAACCAAAGAAGATGTGCTCAATATCATTGAGGCGGAGAGCCCAGAGGGGATCATTATTCAGTTTGGGGGGCAAACGCCGCTAAAACTGGCTGTGCCGCTGCAGGCTTACCTTGCCAGTCAGCCCAACGGCAGCCCGATTCAAACCAAGATTTGGGGCACGTCTCCCGATTCGATTGATACCGCTGAAGACCGGGAGCGGTTTGAAAAAATTCTTTGGGATTTGGACATTAAGCAACCTCCCAACGGGATTGCCCGCAGCTACCAAGAAGCCCTAGAAATTGCTCAGAAAATTAACTACCCGGTGGTGGTCCGTCCTAGCTATGTGCTGGGGGGACGTGCCATGGAGGTGGTCTACTCCGATCAGGATCTAGAGCGCTATATGAAAACGGCGGTCCAAGTCGAGCCTGACCACCCGATTTTGATTGACCGATTTTTGGAAAATGCCATTGAGGTGGATGTGGATGCTGTGTGCGATCGCACCGGCCAGGTGGTCATCGGCGGCATCATGGAGCATATTGAACAGGCGGGGATTCACTCAGGAGACTCTGCCTGCTCTCTGCCCACCATTACCCTCAGTGCCCAATCCCTCAGCGTGATTCGTGACTGGACCGTCAAACTAGCCAAGGCCCTGCAGGTAATAGGACTGATGAATATTCAGTTTGCGGTTAAAGATGACGATGTTTACATCCTAGAGGCCAATCCTCGAGCCTCTCGCACAGTCCCCTTTGTCTCTAAGGCAACGGGCATTCCTTTAGCCAAGATTGCTGTGCTGATCATGTCTGGGCAAACTCTGGCAGATGTGGGCGTTACCCAAGAGGTGATCCCCACCCACATATCAGTCAAAGAGGCGGTCCTTCCCTTTAGCAAGTTTCCAGGTACCGATACCCTACTAGGACCAGAAATGCGCTCTACGGGTGAAGTGATGGGGATCGATGTGGACTTTGGCCGCTCCTTTGCTAAGGCTGAACTGGCTGCCAGCCAAGCGATCCCTTTACAAGGGACCACCTTTATTTCCATGAACGATCGCGAGAAAGAAGCCGTAGTTCCCATTGCCAAAGAACTCTCAGCCTTAGGTTTTCAGCTAATCGCCACGACGGGCACTCGCAAAGTCCTACAAACCTATGGGTTAGAGGTAGGTCTTGTGTATAAAGTGCATGAAGGTCGCCCCCATGTGATCGATGCGATTAAAAACAAAGAGATTCAGCTGATTATCAACACGCCCACGGGGGCCACTGCTCAGGAAGACGATCGGATGATTCGCCGCACGGCCCTCGACTACAAAATCCCAACCATTACAACGCTCTCTGGTGCTCGAGCCACCATTGAGGCCATTCGTTCATTGCAACAACAAACGCTGGCTGTCAAAGCTCTTCAAGACTATTTCGTCTAGCTCTAGACATTCGTTGTCCCATTACGCCACCGGACTCAAAATAGTCTTCATACTAAAGCAGGCCTCTTCCAATGCGAAGAGGCCTGCTTAAAAGAGCTTGATTGCCTTAAAGCATCACTCTTTGTTATTGTTCCGATTGCTGCGATTACGACTCCAGCGCTTTTGACGATGCTTTGCGATCGCTTTACGCTTTAGCTTCTCAGCAGGTGTTTCAAAATAGCGGTGCTTCTTCATATCAGAAAAAATACCCGCCTGTACCACCTTACGCTTAAATCTTCGCAGCGCTGATTCAATACCTTCATCATCCCCAAGGATAACCTGGGCCATAGTAATCTCCTTTAACGACAAAAATGGGGCAGGCTAACTGCCCCATAGTAGACCAGAGCTAAGTGAAAAAACACATAACCCACACTAGACAATTTTAGAAGCGACCACCGCCGCCACCGCCACGCTGTTCACGGGGACGCGCCTTGTTAACACGCAGGTCTCTACCCATCCACTCTGCACCATCTAGGGCCTCAATAGCGGCGGACTCTTCATCTTCTGAAGACATTTCTACAAATGCAAAACCACGAGGACGACCGGTTTCACGATCGGTGGGTAGATGGACACGCTGGACTGCTCCATACTCTGCAAAGACAGCAGTGATGTCTTCACCAGTAGCATCGTAGGACAGATTTCCAACATAAATGGACATAGAGAATCTCCTAAGTTTGATATGCAACGAGTTATACGGGAGATCCCTCTAGAATCAAATCGAAGTCGAAATTGAACTGGTCGAGTTGAACTGCGAGCGTATCGTACCGAAAACTGAGCGTTACCGGGCATGGTAACGCATTGCCATAAAACTTTAGCATACCTTGCCAGCCGCTGATTTTAATTTTAAGGATTGTTTTCTATCCTTTTTTGAGGGGCATAAACCGGGCGTCAATCTCAGTATCAGCAACTAATCACCGTTGTTTATTTACATTCAAAATGTAGATTGAGCTGAGTCTTAAGTTCGTCTAATGAATTGCCTAAAAGATCAAAAACGGTAATCTGGCTAGGATAGTAGGTCGCCACCAGGTTTTGGATGGTTTCATCTTCTGACGGGGTTACTCCACTGATGGTATCGGCCACTGAGTCAGCTAAACGACCACTGCCGGCAATAACCATGACCTGTCTGCCTAGTTCCAAGTTGAGCGTTAAATCTTGAAGTGACACCTGGCCACCATTAATCAGTAGAGTGATTGACGGAGATGGCCCAGCTAGAACGGATGAAAATTTGGCCAACCAGCGGGATTCGCTGCCCCAGTTTTCACCTGGCACTAGAAAAAAGTGAGTGTGATGGGGTTCAAGTTCAACGGGCGGATAGTTTCCATCATCTAAGGTCTGCGGTTGCTGACTACCGATTGGGAAAATAACTCTATTGAGAGGAGCAACGCCAATCAGATTAAACTGACCGCTAACATGATGACGTGCTTGGCCCATCATATGAATTACCCCGGCATCGGTACCGCCATCTAAAACAGTGATGCCTAACGTATCCGACAATGTTGCCAAGGGGCCATTAAAACACTGCAGTAACTTTGCCTGACTCTCATCCGTCATGTAGCTAGCACCACCAATGACTAGCAATGTTGGGGTAGGTCCATACAAGCCCATGACCGATAAAGCATTTTCATACCCTATCCCATCGGCCACCGTCAGAATCTTGGCAAGCTGCCCAGTATCAAACCTATGTTCAACGATGCCGTTGGCTGACGTGTTGGGCATTTCGTATCTCTCTTCACAAAAGGTGGTCTGGCGGCCTGTGCTGGTTAACCCATTTACACCCCCAAAATACCCTTATCCTGTCAAACCTGCGCAAGTTTATAGATGAAGATAACCAATATTTAGGGCAGCATTGTCCATATATTGCAGATTGATTCGTGCAGATTGGCGCTGACCTAGGCTAGCTGGGCTCTGGCCCGGTCAACATATTTGGCAAATACGTCCCAGCCATGATAACCGCCGTTCACTAGCTTGCGCACACGTCGCCAGTCCTCTGCACGCGCCGCCTCGTCCACTCCTCGTTCTTTAAAGTAGCAAGCAAGAACCTGAGCCGATATTTCAGGATCCATAGCGAGATCTGGATTCTCCTCCAGGTCTACTCCTAGCTTTTGGCCATAGGTTTTGTAGTTGGCTCTACCCGTCAGCTGAATATAGCCACGGCCATGGTACTTGACACCATCTCCAGGGTTAACATTACCGAGGTCTGCTCGTTCTTCGTAACGTTTCCAATAGCTTTCACCACCCCATTCATGGACTGGTTTAAAGCCGCCAGTTTCAATGCGAATTGTGGCCAATAGACCGATCAGCACTGATGTGTCTGAAATGTCATATTTTTTCATGGCTGCCAAGATACCTGGCAGATAGACTTTGCAGTCCTCCAAAGAACACTCTAAGATCTGGGATACTTCACTGGGGGTAACTAGCTGGTTGGCAGCCGCTGTGGTGACAGGTGTTCCATTGGATTGAGGGCTAGTAACACTATTTTGCTCAGTCAAAATAGTCTTTAGCGCTTTAAAGTTGACTGTTTCCTCCCACTCAAGGGCATGCTGTCCCAACGGCGGTAGATTACTACTAGATTTAAGGGTTTTGTTGGATGCTGAGCGAGCAGTGCGTCGGCCAGCTGTCTCTTTTGAAGGGGAGGTCATCAAAGACTGTATTTCGGCGATGGGCTCAGCCGGAGGAGAGTCGCCTACCTCAAAATTGTCCCCTCGAGACGATGGGGGCATCTCTATATCTAGTAATGACCCTGAATACCCCCCGCCGTCTCCCATACTTGACGTCTGGCTCACCTGCTGTTCAGCCAGACGAACTCTCTCTAGCTCCAAACGTTGGGTCCGCTCTTCTAGCTCCTGATTGAGACGCATTAATGCTTTTTCTGCATTGTTCGTTGCCTCATCAGCATCGTCCTGATCATCGTCTTGTTTCTCATCCAAGCGAGCAATAAACCCTTCTACATCTTTCTGGATAAATTGTTCTACCCGCTGAGCAAAGGATTTATAAGCCTCTTCGTGAACGTGGAAACGTTTGTAGGGACCAGCCAGTTGCATAAACTGCCAGCCTTCGATTTTCATGCTCTCAGCAGTACTACGATAGTTGCGATACTTGTCGCCATGGCCAAAAAACTCTTCTACAGCTGCAGAGATCGCCACTGCCTGACTCACACCCAACGCTATCCAAGCAACGGTTTGATCGAGTCGCCCGTTGTTACTTTTGAAGCCAACCATGGCTGGCACTAGTACACCGCCAATAATGGTCACCATGCGAAGTCTGAAATGGTGGTTACGTTCCTTGGTGGCCCGTCCTTCCAACCACATCACTTGGTCTAACCAACGATTTTTAAGAAATTCTTTATGTAAATCTGTAACCTCAAGCTTGTCGATTAAATTTCCTAAGGTCTCTTTGAGATACTGGCTGTAGTCATTCTTTTTGGCCATTTTAATTGTCTTTAGTTTTAGATGCTGTACAGGAGCAAATTCATCATAATGATTC
>NZ_JADEXP010000548.1 GCF_015207065.1 Leptolyngbya cf. ectocarpi LEGE 11479
CTCCCACCCAGATGTCTTCCCCTGAGACCAGTAGTCAACGTGAAACCGAGTTGCTCGATCTGGTGCGAGATCTCAACGAATGCAACGATGTGCTGCTGGCTAAGGTATCGCAGTTAGAAGAATCTCTGGAGCGATCGCAAGCAGCACTCCAAGCCGAAATTGACCATTCTGGCAGTCTTCCGCAGGGCGACCGGGAGATCGTACAGTTGGTCACCGAATTAGAACAAAGCAACCATGCCCTGCAGCAGCATCAGCGGCTAAACAAAACCTTGCAAACAGAGCTAGCTGTATCCAGAGAACGGGCCATGCGTCTGGAAACTGAGCACGCAGCACTACTGCAGCAAAGCACAGCACAATCCCAGGAACTATTACAGACAAATACTAACTGTCGCGACCTGAGAGCCCGTCTCCAGAGACAGCAGCGCTACACCCTACAGTTCAAGGCGGCTCTCGAAAAATGTCTGAGTATGTCAGCGGAGGCACCCAACAGCGGGGTGACCAACGTTGAAACCAACGGCATAGCCGCCGTGATGCCCAAAATCGAAGAAATTCGTCCCTGGGTCTCTAGTCAGGGGCCAGGTAGGCTAGACCCCCAGCTAGAATCCATGATTCGTGGCATTCAGCCCAGTAGCCAGCCGGCGCCGTTCGCCAAAGCATCAGAAACCGAAGCAGAAGATCAGCTGTGGCACGACCTAGCTCGGGTTATGGATCCAGAAGACACTCCCGCCGATTTTGAGCTACATGAGCCTGCCACAGCTGCAGAGGAGCCTCAATTTACTGAGCCCTCTCCCTGGAGTACAGGCCTATCTGAGTCTGCTGCTCCCAAGGATGCAGCAGAGACTACTGCCCTATCCCCCCAGGTAAATGAAATCCTTGCTCGAGTGCAGTCGGCTCAGGTAGTGACAGCAGCCGATACGTATTTGCCAGCCATTTCTGCTCAGAGTAGACCTTCGCCTGTGGCGAATCCATTAAAACCTCAAAAGCGAATCGGCTCCCTAGCCGCCATTGATCTACCCAATTTTCCGCGTCTGGAAAAACAGCCTCCCATAGCCAAGACTTGAGGGAAACTTTACGCACAATTCCCTAAAATAAAATCTTTTTACGAGTCAACTTAGGTTAGACTTTTCTAACTTCAGGTCAACATGTGTGAGGAAGCGGTAGTTTTACTGACTACCACTGGTTTACAGGTCCATCTGGGATGGATTTGCAAACTATAAGATTGACCGGGGCCAATCATCAGCTAACAAAGCAATCCTAAGAGTTTGCCTAGCCCATCGGGTGGCGATTGCATCTTACCCATACAGACATATGAGCCCGTCCACTTTAAAAACTGTTTTAGAAAGCTCTCCATCAGATAAATCTGTCAGTGAAGCCCACATAGCCACAGCAATTCTCCATGTTATCGAATCAGCTCGCTCCCAAGGCCAAACCTTGGAGGATGTGATTACAGAGCTGATGGCCGATGATGCCTTACTAGATCCCAAAAGCCGACATTTGTTGAGAGATATTATGACTCAGGCTTGGAATACCCTCTAAGCAGCATTAACTGACCACTCGCTGCCCTACCTCATCGCCAATCTCAGGGCAGCGAATTAGGATATCAACTAGCGTCTATATCGCTATCACCGACAGCCATTTGTAGCACCATAGGCTCACCACCAGACTGGTGATATTTATCAGCCCATTGGCGTAAGAGTAAATCTAATTCATCCAGGGCCTGTTGACGATTCTCTGATGGAATATCAAGAGACTCTAGAACCCTCATGGTGCCATCTTTACGAGCTACCCACTCATGCATAAGTCGAAAATAGCGGGCCGTATCTTCGATCATGGTATAAGTTCTTTCGGCATCATCTGTCGGAATATAGGAAGCCCGAGAAAGCGAATAGAAAGGCATGCCCCATGGAGAGTCAACGCGCGTAACGGTGCCAGAATAAATCAAGCGTCGTCGGATATGCTCTGCTAATGCTTCGCTCAGCGGTAGTTGTCGCCCGCTTGGAACAGATTCTTGGGACCGGGCGTGGAGAAACTCAATCAGCTCAGCAAATTGAAATGAGGTAATCAGCTGGGCATCTGGCAAATTTGGCGGTAGCTTTTGCTCAATTTGGGCTTTTTCATCTGACGTTAGGTTAGTGCCGACTAATCTAGATCGTCCAGGAGTCCAAGGATATTTTTCGAGCCAAACATAGGGAAACTGAATCAAGTACCGGGGCTCTTGCGCCCCCAGCATTTTTAATAACTTACCTTCGCTTAAAGCCTGTCGCACCTCTTCGACGATGGCTTTAACCCGCTTCGGTTCAATATGATGCAAATGCCCCGTCATGCGCAGGTTTTGTCCCTGCTCCATGTAGGTCGTATAAATTGCACATTTAGCAGCAGTTGCAGCTGCATCTAGGAACGCGCCATGACGATGTCCACCAGTACGCATGGCACTGAAGGCTAGGTACATCATTATCTGATCGATAGCACTAGGTTCTAGACGCTTAATCAGATCTGAATCAGCAGTCATTGGTAATTGAACATTGGTCATGGACGATTAATAAGAATAGATACACGCTAACAG
>NZ_JADEXP010000549.1 GCF_015207065.1 Leptolyngbya cf. ectocarpi LEGE 11479
TCTCAAGGGAGCGCTCTCACCATGTCTAGTGCTGGACTCAATAAATGGACCGTCAGCGGCAACCTCGCTGCTGACGTTGTTGTTAAAACTGTAGACCTGCGGAATGGTCAACAGAAGCGGGTGGCGGATGGCACTATTTATGTGCGCGGGGTAAAAGATCGCAACGAATCCTTCACCGTACGGCTGAGTATTTGGGAAGGGTCGGCAGCCTGGCGGAAAATTTCTTTTTTGAAAAAAGGGTCGCTGATTATTTGTACTGGCAGTGTCGAACCTGTACCTTACGTATCAAAAACAGATAGTACGCCTAAAGCTGGACTCAACATGCAAGTGTTGGATATTGATTTGGATCGGGTGAAAGACCCAGACGGAGAGAATGGCTATAACAATCCCCAAACCAACAATAAAACTCCTGTAGGCGTATAATTACGTAGCCTTTAGCAGGCGCTACGTATCTTTACTACAAGTAGCACGGTAGCTTTTTATGCCCGCTTAAACGTTAGGCTCGTAGCTTCAAGAAAAGTTCAAACTATCTTCGCTCAACTGTTAACTGATAGGGCACATTTGGGTTGAATGTATTTATAGACAAACGAATTATACTTACCCCACCCCTTATTGGCTACACCAATATACAGAAACGGGCCGAGCTGTTGTTACAACGGCTCGGCCTCTATGCTTCTCCCAGCTTTTCAGGCACCAGGCATCTGGTTTGGATTTGGTAAGGCCGAACCGGCAAGGACTCAATCGGTTCTTCGAGTAAGTTGACAGCTGCGCCTACGGTTAGCCCTAAGCTGTTGGTGAGGGTACCCTCGGAGGGGATGCCATAGGCATCGTAGTAGCGGGCAATAAAGCAGCTGGGATCTGCTTCACTCGGTTTGAAGGCTGCCAGGATCAAATGCTCGGCGTCCAGACTGAGAAAGCTCCGGCAGATAGCCCCACTAGCAGGTTGGCCTGCGGGCATACCGGATGACATAGGTGTATAAGCTCTCAGAGGGATATTGAGCGCCTGGGCATGGTGTGGGGTGTGGGCTGTTTGCCAGTTGCCTGGGTGGGGATAGAGGGCATAGGTGAAGTGATGATGGGTGCGATCGCAACCCGGATCTGGCCACAGCGGTGCTTTGAGTAGCGTTAGCCGTAGCTGGCTGGGTTTAGCATCAAACCCATGCTTACAGTCGGTCAAAATGCTCAAACCAAAGGCCTCATCACTTAAATCAGCCCAGCGTAGTGCAGGGACTTCCCATTTTGCTTTTTCGTGCTCAGTCGTCGGTTTTGTCGGTCGATCAATCGCCCCAAAGGGTACTTCATAGGTAGCCTGATCAGACGCGATGGTGATGGGAAAATTAACCTTGAGCACCACCTGCGTTTCCTGCCAATCGACCCAGGTTTCCACGTTCAAACAGGGAGCGTCAGCGGCCAAACAATAGTCTTGCACAAGGGTGGATTGATTTAACTGGCGAGTGACTCGCAACCGATGGCAGATAGGATTTCGAGAGATCCATTCAATCGATATCAGCTGGGCCGAGGCACAGGGCTTATCGGCATAGTCAGGGGCAATATTCCAGGCATCCCAATATTGGCCGCTATCTTCAAAACACTGCAGCTGATTAGCCGCCGAACTCAAAATCTCTCGCCCGGTTGCCAGGTGTATACAGGAAATAATCTCTCCAGTTTTAGGAGAAACAACCACCCGCAGACAAGCATTCTCTAAAATATACTTTTCCGTATGCACGTCGGCCAACACCTCTGTTGTGCCCGCCACCAGCGCATACAACCGATATCCAACCGCAGGTACATCGTGGGCCAAGAAACTCAGAACCTGACTCTCCTGGTCTGCTGGGCTCCCAGCAAACGGGGCCTCGGCTGGATAAACAACATGATCCACCAGCTGGTTGGTTTCACAATCGATAATCTGCCACGGTCCTAGCGGTACCGCCACGGTTACGACCTCAGTGCGGGACCAGCTCAGAGCATTAAACACCTGCAGAGGCTTACCTCGCCCGACAGTCCCCTGCACTGACAGAGCCGCTAACGACTGTTCTAAGACCGACCGACCCAGCGCATCTACTTTGGCCCATTCCTCATTGGCATCCTCAAATACTTGGGGAATCGACGTTCCTGGCAAAATGTCGTGAAACTGGTTAAACAAGAGCCCCTTCCACGCGGTCTCTAATGTCTCTTGAGGATAGGGCTGACCGCTCACCAGCTGCGCTACCGTTGCCCACACCTCGGCCTGATATAACAAATCTTCACCGCGACGATTTTTCTGTTTTTGATCGCTGTGGACTGTATAGCACCCACGATGCAGCTCCAGATAAAGCTCATCGTCCCACACGGGTAGGTCAACCGGGCTGCCCATCGCCTCATGCAAGAACTCCTTTGGTGTCGAAAACTTAACCTGAGGAAAAAACGGTGACTCTCGCCACCGTCGTGCCTTCAGTAACATGTCTCGCGTTGGCCCACCGCCATGATCGCCCACACCTGGAAGCCAGCAGGTATGGGCGATATCAGTTTTCTGCTCCCACTTGGCGGCATACTCGGCCATCTGCACCGGATCATAATTAA
>NZ_JADEXP010000021.1 GCF_015207065.1 Leptolyngbya cf. ectocarpi LEGE 11479
GGAGTAAGTGGATCGTTTCTGGACTCAATCCCTGGATAAAGCGCTGTTTCATTGAGCGATAGACTATCTATTACTAACGGGTTTTACATCATCATGAATGATGTAAAGGTTTTTGGCGATCTACTTACTCCTCTGGTCGGTCACCCGAAGCCACACCCAGAATCAGTCGCCCACCAGAAAGTACATCAGCGGTGACTGCAGCCTTAGCAACATGGGCTGGATGTCGCAGCGGTAAAATAATACTGGCAACACCCAGGGCGATCCGCTCAGTCTGGCCAGCTAAAAGCCCTAGATAGACAAAGGGGTCGTAAGTCTGACCAGCATCCCCAAATGACGGCACGTTGAACGGTACATCTCGCAACCAGATGGCCGAAAATCCCAGTTCTTCAACGAGTTGAATACGTTTGACGTGATCGGCCATGGTCGGTACCGGACTCTTTGCATAGGTCTCAATTGGCACCACCAATCCAAGGCTTAACCGATGTGGCCGGAACACGGAATTATATCCTCGATTGATAGGCTGAAATCCTTTAGTATCAATAGATTTGAACATATTTAATTCTGTTCAGTAGCAAGTCTGGGAAAGCTGCTTTACTGAATCTCCTGAACACTGGTCAGCATCTCTTCCCAACCGTGCTGATTGTTCATATCGAACTGTGCACCGTTGTCGTCGGCCCATTTAAAGCGCTTCAATGCTGGGGTTTGACTCGTTGCCTGATAGAGCCAATAGGCCTCTTCTTTCAGGGCATCTTCAATCGGCATGTCAATTGAGGCATAGACAGCCTGTTTGCACGCATTGATCGACTCGGCGGGCCAAAGGGCGATACGGTTGGCCAGTGATTCGACAAACGGGCCGATTGCATCGGGGTCGAGCGCCTTATTAATGGTGCCATAGGCTTCGGCCTGGTCGGCATCATAGTCTCTGGCCCCCAGGATAATCTCCAGTGCGCGCCCCAGACCTGTCTGACGAGCCATGCGAGATGCCCCACCACCACAGGGCAGGATGCCCATGCCAACTTCCATTTGCATAAACTTTGCTTTACCACGGGCGGCAAAGCGCATGTCGCAGGCCAGGGCAAATTCATGCCCACCGCCGCGGGCGAAGCCTTCAATCTTAGCAATTGTGGCCTGGGGCAGCTTGCTGATGCGTTCCAGCGTGGATTGCAGGTCAAGCAGTTTAACCTCATCACGGGAGACTGCAGTCGCGGACATCTCCTTGAGAAAATCCGTGTCGGCATGGGCCACAAAAATCTCTGGATGGGCAGATTGGAAGACAACAACTTTGATGTCGCGATTTGTTTCTAGCCTTTGCGCCAACGTATTTAGGTCAGCAAGCATGGGTAAACCCTGAATGTTGACCGGCGGATAGTCAAACGTGACCCATGCGATCGCATTTTCCACATGAACGTTGAAAGTGGTGAAGGTATCTTTCATTGGGCATCTCCTATGAGTTTAGGGTACTGGTTTCCGTCGAGGCGTTAGTTCGTAATGGTTACCGGATCTAAAAGGATGAGAGTAAGCCAGAACACGCTTTTTTACTTTTGCTGGTGTCCCTAGTCAAAAATTAGCGTAGGCCACAACAAACAATATTGACAAGTACCTACATTTTTGTAAGTAATGGAAATATAGGACCAAATTGGGACCCAGCAATGACGCGGAAGTATAACTGGAAAACGGGATGTGATGTGGAAGCCACGCTAAGTGTCATCGGCGGTCGATGGAAGCCCATACTCATGTGCCATCTGCTTGACGGGCGCAAGCGCTTCGGTGAACTGCGACGTCTCACTCCCAATGCAACAGAACGCATGATCACTTTACAGCTGCGTGAGTTAGAGGCAGATGGCGTCATCGCGCGCCATGTCTATGCCGAAGTGCCGCCTCGTGTCGAGTACGAGCTAACGGAGTTTGGACGCTCCCTGGAGGCAATTCTCTTTCTTATGCAGGAGTGGGGGCGTGAGTTCAAGACCCGGCGGCTTGCTAAAGATTGCATCTGAGACGTCAAGGACCGCAAAAAATCCGGACTCTACCGGACGACTGGGTTTGGTACGGGAATAATGTGAGTGCTGTCCTGATATCAATACAGATCTGTCTGGGGTCGCCAGCGTATGAAGAATTTGCCGGAAAATACTAGCCGTCGATTGACGATTTTATACATTTCGTCATTGGGTGCGATCGCAACCCTGGCCATCATGGGTCAGTTCCGGATACAACGGTTACTCAACGAGCAAAATCTAGACATTCAGGTTATTACGGCAGCCCAACGACAACAGTTAGTCAGCCAACAATTGGTCAAATCAACCCTGGCTCTAGGACTGCCCCTGGCGGATGACACGAAACAGGAGCATGCCGCCCACTTACAGAACATTATTCAAAGCGCAGAATCATGGCAGCAAAGGTTGGTTGCGCTGCAAACAGCAACGCACCTATCAGGGCAACAACAGCAACAGGTGCAAGCCATGACCACCGACCTTTCTCACCAATATGAAGCCTTAGTGAGAGCGGCCAAAGCAGCAGTCGCAGATGTCTCAACCGAGAACCCAAGCGGCAATGGTCAAGCACAAAGGCAAAATATGGATGATATCGACCAGCTGCTGGAGACAGAAAGAGCGTTTATCAACGACATGGATCAATTGATCCTGGCCTACAATCAACAGGTTGCCCTTGAAGCAAATAATCTGAAGCGCCTTGAGCACAGCCTTTTTCTAGTGACAATTACCGTCTTGATTTTAGAAGGCTGTTTAATCTTTCGGCCAGCTACGCGCAAGATTTATCAAGCCCTAGATGCCTTAAAACAGTCCTTGCAAGAGACCCAACAAACAGCCGCTCAGCTAGCAATAGAACAACAAAAATCAGAAAATCTGTTGCTCAATATCTTACCCCAACCGATCGCTCAGCGGCTCAAGCAAGAGCCCCAGGCCATTGCCGATGGTTTTCCTAATGTCACCGTTTTGTTTGCTGATATTGTTGGGTTTACCCAGCTATCAACCCAGATCTCTCCAGAGAAGTTAGTTTCTCTGTTGAATAATATTTTCTCTGCTTTTGACCAACTAGTGGAAAAACACGGGTTAGAGAAAATCAAAACCATTGGTGATGCCTATATGGCTGTCGGCGGCTTGCCAGAGCCCCGAGCCGATCATGCCCAGGCTGTAGTCATGTTTGCCCTTGATATACAAACCGTGATCGACAAGTTTAATTGGGAAACAGGTCACAATTTAAGCATTCGGATTGGTATTAACTCGGGACCTGTGGTGGCTGGAGTAATTGGTATTAAAAAGTATATTTATGACCTTTGGGGCGATACAGTGAATACTGCTAGCCGCATGGAATCCCATGGAACACCGGGCATGATTCAAATCACGGAAAGTACGTTTCAGCTGATCCAGCATCAGTTTCACATTGAGCCCATTGGCCAGATTGCCATCAAGGGTAAAGGGCAGATGATGACCTATCGAGTGATTGATATATTGAAATTTTCGAAACGATAGGTTTATTGACCCAAATCTGATTGGATCGATAATTATGGAGTATGGACCGACCAGTTAAGCAAATGGATATACCGGAAGCCAGCTCTACCGCAGATGTGTCCGTATTGTCAATCTCTCAGGCAACGAGAGCTACGTTTACAGATCTGTACTTTCAACACACATTTTTGGTCTTCATTCAGGTTGGCAGTAAGCGAGTACTGTGCCCCATCAATGGCGAATTGATCGGTCATACTGAAGATGTGATGATATTTTCTCCTGGATCTATAATAACGCTGGAAAACCGACCAGTGCTTGACAATGATTATCGAGCCACTGGCGTTTGCTTCCCGCATCAGATGATCGAGACGGTGTTTTCCCATAAAAACTCCAATACTGAACCAGCTGGCATCCAGATTGTGCCAGCCAGCGCAGGCCAGACCCTCCAAATATTACATGCTATTCAGGCCACGTTAAACGATGCAGACCTACCGGAACCGATCAAACAGCATCGCCTACTGGAGCCCCTGATCTGGTTAAAATATAATGGGATTCATCTCTCATCTCATGAAGAAGAGAAACCACTGAGTAAGGTCAGAAGACTAATCGAAACAGATTTAAGCCATCCTTGGCGGTCCAATGAAGTGGCTGATCATTTTGCCATCAGTGAGGCAACCATGCGGCGCTGGCTAGCCAAATCTGGGCAAGGATTTTCCAAAATACTGCAGAATACACGACTGGAGCATGGGCTCAGTCTCTTGCAATCAACAGATATGCCAATTTCAGCAATCGCCTATACGTGTGGCTTTAAAACACCGTCCCATTTTTCCGATTCGTTTAGGAAGAGATTTGGCATCCAGCCAAGTGAGATTCGTAAGGTAGAAGTTTGAGCGATTTTCGATAGATCTTGCCTGATTGGTGAAAGTAAAGTGAAACAGTCCTTGCTAAATTCATAGTATAAACAATACTCAAGGTAAAAAGGACCACGCTCATGCTTAGTAAGGTTACTGCCCTTGGCTTCTTGCTCGCTACCACTATCGCATCCTCTGCATCTGCGCAGGAGTTTGAATTGACCAGTACAACAGTCTCCGAAGGCGCACAGTTAACCAACGCTCATGTTTTTGAGGGTTTTGGATGTGAAGGTGAAAATCAGTCACCCCAATTATCATGGACTGGAGCACCGGAAGGGACAAGAAGCTTTGCAATCACTGCCTATGATCCAGACGCACCAACCGGATCAGGCTGGTGGCATTGGAATGTTGTTAATCTCCCGGCCTCTACCAGTTCTGTTTCTCAGAATGCCAGTATCAATAACAATCTGCCAGGAGAGGCGCTTGAAATTCGAAATGACTACGGTGCGATTGGGTTTGGAGGCGCTTGCCCTCCTCCAGGTGAAGTTCATCGTTATATCTTCACGGTCTATGCCCTGGGTACAGAGCGTCTGGAACTGCCTGAAGATCCAAGCAATGCGCTGGTCGGCTTTATGATTCATGCCAATATGCTTGACAGTAGAAGTATCACAGCTGTTTACAATCGATAATTATAAACAGCAAATGCCGTGTGGTGTGTTTCTTGGTATACCTTCTTTCTCTACACTGATAAACTTTTAGGAATGCACCATAAACATCGACTGCTATAAGGAAATTGTCTGCACGTGAAGATAAACAAAATTGATCACATTGTTATGACCGTGAATAGTATTGATGTGACATGCGAGTTCTATCTGCGCGCACTCGGCATGGACATTATTACTTTTGGCGAAAGTCGAACAGCTCTATCTTTTGGGGCACAGAGATTTAATTTACATGAGATCGATAAAGAGTATGAACCAAAAGCTCATATGCCTACACCAGGGTCGATCGATCTTTGCCTTATCACCGAAACACCAATTGATGAAGTCGTCAGCCACTTGGCCTCCGTTAATGTGGAAGTCCTCGAAGGCCCAATCAAACGGACAGGGGCAACTGGCCCCATCATCTCCTTGTACTTCCGAGATCCCGACCAGAATCTGATCGAGATCTCGAATTACCTTTGAACCAACAACTAAGTTAGGAGCTTCTAACCTCTACTAGACTGATTACTTTTGGTCCCTCTAGATTTCACCTTGGTCGGCTACTGCACAACAGGTTTGCTGGTTTCCCATTTTGAAAAAATGGCTTGGATCTGATTTAGCTTAAAGGGCTTGCTCACATAATCATCCATACCCGCTGCTAAACAAGCTTCCTGATCTTCCTGCTGTGCATTAGCTGTTACAGCAATAATGGTTGGACGGTGTTTTCCCCATTTTTCAACAATTTTCTCAGTTGCTTCTAAGCCTCCCATTTTAGGCATTTGCAGATCCATAAAAATCATGTCATAACGCTGATGCTCTAGAGCCTCTAACACCTCTACTCCATTAGTGGCCAGATCTCCCGAGTAGCCCAACTGTGACAAAATACGCAGCATTACCATCTGGTTGACCGGATGATCTTCAGCGACTAGGACTCTGAGCACATCTTGATGGTCCACCCCATGGTTGTCATGTGCAGGGGTAAGACCTACAGGGAGAGAAGCTTGTGCACTGTTATCCTGCTCTACAGTCTGAGCATTACCGTAGGCCTGAGCTGGTACATCTGCCCACTGGGTTTGAATCGTGAAACAAAACATCGAGCCTTGCCTGATTTTACTGATAACCCAGATTTTTCCCCCCATCAAGGTTACCAAGCGTTTACAAATAGCTAAGCCTAACCCTGTACCTCCATATTTGCGGGTAATGGAGCTATCAATTTGAGAAAAGTCCTTAAACAGTTTATGGATGCCATCAGTTGGAATGCCAATACCCGTATCTTGAACTGAAAATTCTAACGTGATGGGCGCTATAACTTGACCATGGTGCGATGGTTGCGCATCTAGTGGCTGTGGGTAGGATATTTCAGTCCGTATGGACCTGACTGAAATCAGAATTTTTCCCTGCTCTGTAAATTTGATAGCATTGCTGACTAAATTCACCAGAACCTGACGCAGCCGATTCACATCACCGCGAATATAGGCAGGAACATCGTTGGCGATTTGATATGACAGCCGCAATTTTTTCTCAGAGGCTGCACTGGCAAACAGATCTAAAACATCTTCAATACAGTTTCTCAGAGCAAAGGAAAACTCCTCTAAGACCATGTAGCCTGATTCAATTTTAGAGAAATCGAGAATGTCATTAATAATATTGAGCAAGCTCTCACTGCTATTGCGAATAATATCTAAATATTGATGCTGCTCCAGCGTTAAGTCGGTATTTAGTAACAGGCTAGTGGTGCCAATGACGCCATTCATCGGTGTGCGAATTTCGTGACTCATATTGGCCAAAAATCGAGACTTGGCCTGGCTAGCGACTTCTGCCTTTTGTTTTTCTTCACAAATGGTCTCTATTTGGCTCTGAATTTGAGTGGACATCGTTTGAAAGTTGTGAGCTAAGGTACCGACTTCATCCGTGCCTTTGGGTAGGTCTCCGGCCAGCTCAAAATGCCCTGTCGCCATCTCATTGATGGCATTTTTTAATTGTCGCAAACGCAGACGTAACAATTGAGCACTGCGAATCTGTAATAGGGTAAATATAATCAGCAGAGCAAAAACAATGCTAAAGACAAAACCCGTTTGCAAACTAGAAATCTGTCGTTGAGACTGAAGTCGCTCAGTGGTTACATTCAGTAACTCATTCACTTCCTGCTGACTATCGGAAATACTCGGGGCAATGCGATCAAATTGCAGGGAAGCTTCAGCCATCGACAACTCTAGCTCCACCGTACTGTACATGAGTTCGACCACGAGTTCACGGTATCGCTGCACTGCAAGTGTTAGATCTTCTGTACCAGGAGCAGAATCTGCAAGGTCAGATTTGACCACTTGCTCTAGTTCGATCACCTGGTCCACTAGGCGATCAGACAGCCGCATGTCTAAGGTGCTGCTAAACTTCTGCTCATAAAGCTGTATGTGCAAGAACTTTGTTATTAAGTCCTGCTGGTTGGCGGTGTTTAGCTCAGTTTGAATACGCTCTTTGACAGCTTGGAGTTCGGCTAAAATCCCTGAGCGATTATCATCGACGGCTATGCGCGCATGAATTGTCTGGGTTTGATTGACTGAATGCTCGTACTTCTGTGCGATCGCAAGAAACGTCTCCAGGGAATCGGCAATCTCCTCATCTCCAGCCTGTCGATAGCTCTGCAGTAAAAGTTTGGCAATGTGCTTAGCGTGCTCCAGCTGGTCTGTAAAATCAGATGAGTTAGACGGAGCTTGAGCTTGGTTAATCCGAAATTCCTGTAGACGTGCCATCAGCATCGATGACTCTATCTGATTTAAGCGATCTTTCACTAACAGAAGTTTTGCCTGTTCTTGAATAAGGGCATTATTCTGCGATCGATCTTGAAAATCTAAAAATGCCAACGTTGCGGTCGCTGCCAAGGCAACTACCGCAAAGGAGGAAAATCGGGAGAGGAACTTGAGTCTTTGCCAAATCATGGGGCCGAAGCGAATAGGTCTGGCTTAAAGCTCCCCAGGCGATTTGAACTGAATAACAGGCCAGTTAGCAGAAACCTTCTGAAGATTACCCGCACTATCTTGTAGAAACTTCTGCTGGACATCTTCATTGAGGAAAACATATAAGCGAGACTTAATCACAGACCATACTTGTGGATCGCCATCAAACTTTTTTTTCAGAACAATGCCAAAGGTGCAGTAGCCACCATTGGCAGGTGCATATTTTTCAGGCTCATTACTGAATAAGTCACGATTCTCAGCGGTTGCAAAATGCCAGGTGGCATCATTCCAGGTAAAACTGTGAGCCTCCTGACCTTTGACTGGCTCAGCCTCTGTGAAATAAGACACTGGGTCATACCCTCGCAAAGCAATGCCGGCTTCATCTAGGTTTAGATGGACTTGCGTGTCCTGAATTTGCTCCGTTTTCGGTTGGGCAATACTCTCTTGGGAGGCAGCAGTACCCTCAATATCGACGATCTCAGAGTGAGAAGTACAACCACCGATCGCGAGTGCCAGGCTTCCCAGCACTAAATAATAGAAAATGGAGGAAACGGTGAACCTGGAGGTCTGTCTTCTAATCATGAAAAGATACCTGCATGCTTGCCTTGGGTCCCTGCGGATTTGGCAGTAGTCAGAAATGAGCACATTCCTAACTTTATAGTCCAGTCTATCCTTGGAATGAGGAAGACTAAATTTTAACAAGGCAAAAGTCGTGAGCATTTTAAAAACACTTTATAAAATAAAGTTACATGCTACTAATTTTGCCGCTTCCATGACAATTAGCGATCGCACATTTTTAACAGGCATACCCTAGCTTTACAGGAATGTCGTTAATCGATCAGCAATCCCCGTGTAAACACTTATTAACCTCAGCTGTCTCATCAGACGTGACCGATGGTTACGCCCCACTTGACATCTACCCAATAGCTCAAGGGTAACACCCCTCAATTCCAGATTTTCTCTGTGTAGGACACTACTCAATCCGCTACATAGCTGAGCGTCCTTGTTATGCTGTTGCGAACCTGCCAACGATTCTCTTTTTGATGCAAGCCATCCGTTCCAACAACAACGTCTTACCTTTGAGCAAGGTAAACTCTCCACAGGACTTCAAGGCCGGTGCCCCCCCTTACAAGCATGTAAAAAGGGGCTGTTTGCTATTCCTTGATGGTTACCCGTTTGGTCAAAATCACCATGACCTCATTGGGCCGTCCGGTGGAGATGGGCTTACTCCAGTCATTGGGTTCGGCATAGCGTTTTTTGTGCAAGTCCTGGATGGTGAGTCGCACCCCGGTGAGGCTGCCAAACACTAGATGACGGACGGTTTCGTACTGATGATCGGGTAGTGGATCGGTGCCAAGCGGCAGGGTGGATGCAACAGCACCCTGGGTGATATCGAGAAACATAAGCTTTGGTCTCCAAACGTTAGCGTTGTGAATCCTTAGCCATCGCCAGAATCAGAAGTTTGCAGCACAAAGCTACAGGCCCTGATTTGGGCGTGGTTTAGGAAGAAACCAAAGCTCAAGACTCAGCTACCCCGAGAATGGATGCAAACCGGGGTAGCAATAGGATAAAGTATCCCAAGCCTCCGACTGCTGTGATCAGTCCTGGGGGTCAGCTGGCGGCGTGGTGTTAGCTGCACCTGCCGCCAGTGCTAAATATTGAGCTTTGTGGTCATGCCCAACAAGGGCGTGAGAACTAAAGTACCGCTAATACATTTGTAACGTCAAGCCAAAAATATTGCAGTTGATTAAGAATCCAATGGACTCCCTACGCCACACGCCCCCCGATTAAGCACAGGGGTTAAATCATCGCGGTCTTGACGTCCTTATGGCCTAACAGTTCTTGAATCATGCGAATGTCATAGCTATTCTGTAACAGCTGCCATCGACCGGTTCAAGTTTTTTTAGAGAATCTTTTCGAGGGAAACACATATTGCCAGCCCCCATTACCGACAGGCATGAGGATACTTTTTAGTCAGGGTAAATGGCAAATCAACAGCTCTCTGACCTCTCTAAACTCCGGAGCACAATGGGACTGTAGAAGAGTTGTTTGATCATAAATCTATTGTTGTTTGGTGAAAACTGTGTAGCAGCCCTTTGAAGCTCTGGTATACAGCCTTTGTAAGGGAATATCGGTTCGTGTAGCTCCTAGAGTATTTATGCTTATGTAAGCAGTAAAAGCTCGGATCAGCTATCATCGTTACAGCTATGGTATTTAGATCTAACATCATGCTGCGGGAAAGCCTTAAGCAAGAAATTGATAAGCTCAATGACAGTCAACTGAGGAAGATTGCTGACTTTATTAATTCCGTCAAAGCTCAGGCTCAGCAACTGACACAGTCAATGCCATTTTGGCAACGTGCAACGCCTGTCGAACGCGCCGATAATTTTCGTAGATGGGTAGCTCAGTTGCCTAAAACAAGCATTACCTTATCCGATAAAGCATTTGACCGTGGCGATATTTACGAATAATGACTAAATATTTGCTAGACACCAATGTTGTTTTACGGTTCAGTAATCCATCCGATTCTCAACATGATCTAGCTGCTTCAGCGTTAGACACACGGCTCCTTTACTCTCATATCGACTTTGTTCGTAAATCCTTATTACAGAAAATTTAGTATTTATAGATCTGATGGGCGAAGTAGATATAGCTGAGGGTCTTGTCCAAATCTTTTTAGTGGCGTTAGCACTGTTGAGCAGCCTATATATATTGTTAGTCTTTTTACCTCTCTTGCTCGGATCAATTTGTAAACAAAAGGCTTTAGGCAGGTATGGAAGTTTGAGTGTTTTTTCAATCCTGATTTTTTATGCTGTGTGGAGGTTGACTGCAGGCGATAATCTTATCGATATATTTTTCGGTCCTTGGCTCGAAGATCGACATGTACTTTTCTTATCTACTTCTACATCACTAGGATTTATGTTCTTTATTTTGCTCAATCATTTCTTTTTGAAAAAGAACTAACACTTCCAGAAGTCCAACGGGAGATCCCAAACACCCCTTAGAAGATGAGACGATGGTGGCACTACTTTCAGTCCTGGCTGTCAATTAGGGATATCAAGATCGTCCCTTAGGCCTACTCCACTCCAATCATGCGTTCTCCCAACCATGCTTCAAGAAAAAACTTGCAATTATGGATTAGTATCCTCACCCTGTCGCTCGTAGGCATCCAATCCTGTCGGCTCAAAATTAACAAAAAGCAGACGCACAATCTCACCCCTCTGCTTCAGCAACTTGACACAAGTAACTGGCGCGCAGCCGATGCCGAGACCTTGCGACTGTTGCTTTCTATCAGCGATCGCACCGCCCACGGTTGGCTCAGTCCCAGCGATATCGCAACCCTAGATTGCAACCTCCTCGTCAAGATTGATCAAGCTTGGACAACCCACAGTCAGGGACGTTTTGGCTTTAATCAACAACGCCTAATTTGGCAATCCGTCGGGGGTACCGTGGGACAATACACCCCCGAAATCGCAGAAAAATTTGGCGATCGCGTGGGTTGGCGTCGCCAAGGGCAATGGAAAAAATACGGCACCCTCAACTTCTCTAGCCAAGCCCCCAACGGTCACCTACCCGCTACTACAGGCAATGGAGTCAGTGGTAGTGTTTGGGGTGGCGTCGCCACCCTCAGTCAGCGGTTCCAATACTGTCGCCACGAAATCGCGATCTCCCAAGCTCGCCAAGATTACTATGCAATCTGCGATCGCAACCCAGATCAACAACACTGCCGCCTCAAAGACGCCGCTGAACGCTGGGGTGAAACTCAAGATTGGGGTAACACAGGCATTCCCACATTGCTCAACCAGCTAGAGCAATCCCTAGCCCAGCAACAATGGATAGCCGCAGATAAAATCACTCGAACCCTACTTGATCGCTATCGTCGTGCCAACTTTGCCGAATTTGGCAGCTCAGCCAGCCATGAACTCATTCCCTGCTATTTGCTCCAGGCCACAGACGAGCTATGGACCCATTATTCCCAGGGTCACTTTGGCCTGAGCGCTCAAGACCAAGTTCTGGCCAGCCTGAAGCATGCCAAGCTCAACTCAGTAAACCCAACAGTCAGTAGGCGAGAGGCACTGGGTTGGCCTCAACGCCAGTCTAGTGAGCAATACAACCCATCGTTTGACCAGGTTGCCCCCCAACAAGTACCAAAAGGCTACTATCCCTACGATATGGGCTACAGCTACGGAACCTATGGATCGGGCTATTCAGAGGCATGGCGTTTCAATCTCAATCCAACCTGCGGGTTTCAAACTTATACCACTTCGATGCCTACTGGTTGAAAAGGCTGGGAATTGACCGCAGCCCGCTCAGCTCCACGTTACCCCCCAGTCTTTCGGCAGGGCATAGCTGTCAAGCTATTTGCAAGATATGATTACTAATAAATATTGAATTAATTGAGCCATGAGAGGGTGGACAAGAGTACAAGGGATTGTTTTCTTTTCTGCGTTGATTGCCTTAGCCGTTATTTTGGTCTTCGCAGAGCCGATTGCAACGTGGCTAGAGAAGTGGGCATTCATTAAAATTCTTGATGCCGTCAGCAAATTAGGCGTTCTCATTGCAGTCATTACTTTTCTTGTGGAAATTCCTAAACGGGAGGAAAGAATTCAAACTGAGCGCAAACGAGCACACTTTGAATACTGGCAAGTGATTGATGCAGCTATAGCTGCCGGAACGTCTACTAGTAATGCTCGGAAAATGGCTTTAGAGAATTTGGCAGGTGAAGGAGTTTCGCTGCGAAACATTGATGTGCCCAAAGCAGAGTTAAGGCGGATTAATTTAGCCAAAGCAGATATGGTAGGAGCTAATTTGAGGGAAGTAGATTTAACAGACGCTATTTTAGATAGGGCTGATTTGTCAAAAGCTTCTCTTTATCGAGCACGGCTGTATGGTGCTAGTTTGTTGGATGCAAAGCTAGAAAGTACGGACTTGAAAGAAGTCCTATACGATGATAGGACTAGATTTCCGACAGGCTTTAGAGCAGATAGGCTAGGTGCTTATCTAATTGCCCCAAATGTATCTCTTTCAGGAGTTCAATTGCCTAAAGCGGTGTTATGGGGGGTTAATCTACAATACGCAAGCTTGCAAGAATCAAACTTTTCCGATGCGGGATTCCATGGTGCTCTACTGCAAAATGCTAATTTCCAAGGAGCCAATCTACAAGGATCAAGATTTAGGAATGCAAATTTAGAAGGAGCCAGTTTCAAGGATGCCAACATCCAAAAAGCAAATTTTGGGGAGGCGAAAGGTCTAACTGTTGAACAAATTAAAACAGCGCAGAATTGGGAAAAGGCAATTTATAGCGCAGAATTTAGTATCGCACTAGGATTGAAAGCATGAGTGCTAACACATAATTCAAATGCAGCGGATGGTTGAGAGCCACGGGTCTTGAGTTCAAGGTTATTTGCCGCTGCTGATTTGAGTCGTTGAATATTCAACAACCCTGATTAAAACTGGACAGTCCTGTAGGGGCATTCCCTTTTTGAACCAGCCTTATCGACTAGCCACCCACTCAGCGACTCCATCAGCCAGGGCCTTAGCTAACTCCTGCTGCGATGCTGGATCTACAATCCACTCAAACTCGTAGGGATTGATCATAAACCCTAACTCCAACAGCACGCTAGGCGTGACGCTAGGTCGGGTCAGGGCCAGATTATTCCAATACACACCGTAGGCAGGACGGTCTAACGTCTCTACCAGGTAATTATGCAAAAACAGAGCCAAATCATGGGCCTGGGCATGATACCAAAAGGCACCAATGCCCGCTGTGTTTAGAGCATCGCCGTTATCTGGCAGGGCATTGTAATGCAGGCTCAGTGCCATTGTCGGTTCTGTTGCTTCGATTACCGCGACGCGATCGCGTGGAAACAGGTCATCATCCCCCTCACGCACCATCACAACGGCTGCACCTAACGCTTCTAACTCATCTCTCACCAGCTTTGAAATTAACAGAGCAACTTCTTTTTCTGGATACCCCGTTGGCCCCCGTGCACCTAAATCTTCGCTGCTGCCATGACCTGGATCGAGCAATATTGTTGTCCCCTGAAGCGGGGCTGCAGAATCTGTTGCATCAACAGAAGGAGGGTGCTTTAACGACAGCACAAGATTTGTGCCTTCATATCGCAGCTTGTAACCCCACTGCTGATCCGCTTTAAAGTGAAACGTGTAGGACGCCTTATCCGGTAAGATCGGCTGCCAGTCCATCCGCTCTACCACCGGGTCATCTGAGAAATAGATGGTGTCTGTTTGAGGCACGGTATTATGTAGAACCAGAGTGAGACTGGTAGTATCCTGTTCCACACTCATGGGTACCGGCACCTGTAGTGGAAAGACTATTTCAGTCCACTCGGGCACCTGACGAGAGCTAATACCGCGAATAGTTGTTGTCGGTGGTACCGGACTAGAGGAGATATTCACCTCTGCCGCTTTGATCCAAGCACCATAGTCTAAGCGGACCCACTCACCTTCACGACCAGTAACAGCAGCCCGCGTCCCTTTAGGAAGTGGTGTTAGACGAGAGTAGTTGGTGCTGGGACCAGTGCGGGCAATGCCAGAATCGACGGTTACTTCTGCTACTTGGAATGCGGTGGGTGAAAAAATTTCAATCGGACCACCCCCTGCTTGAGTCACGGTTTGACCATTGAGCGTCAACTGAAACTCAGGCGTGCCGAAATTTCCTGGCTGATTAAAGGTGGCACAGCCGCCATATTGAGCAGAGCTGAGCACATAGGGCTCGGTCTGTTCGGTGAGTACGGCGTAGTTGGGCGGTAGTTCTACACTGCTGTGAGGGCTGAGGGGAATTGTTTGGTTTTGTAAGTTAACCGTGACATCTGCCTGGGGTGGCGCAACGGCACTAAAGCAAATCAGCTCTCCTGGTTGACGAGCGAGACTAAGGCTGGGCTCTAGGGTGTCTGCTGCAAAGGCGATGCCGTTAGGCTGGGGCGGCTCTAACGAATCGCGGGTGATGATAAAGATGACGCTTTCACCGCCCTGGCTGATGGTGAAATTATTTTGGCCAATGGCTAAGGGTAACGTGGGGGCAAAATGACCGTCAGGGCTGCGCTCGGTAATGCGTTCTCCGTTGATGAGGATATCCCTGTCAGGATCGCCGGTACCGATAAAAAAGATGCGGTCTGCTGTGGTTGTGTGCGTGGAGGGGGGATAGGCGACAAATAGTTGGGTTTGGGCGGTCGTTTGGGCGGTCGTTTGGGCAGTACTGTGGGCCACAGCAGGCTGAGCGATCGCAAACTGGCCTACTAAGACTGGCGCGATCGCACCCATCATTCCCCATCGATTTGCCATGGTTTACTCCCCTCAATTCAGCCTACGGGCGAAATTATAGCGGAGTCAGCGGTCCTTTCGACTCCACTCAAGGACCGCTGACGGTTTTCTCCGTCGCTGAGAGAATAATCTGCCTTTCTAAGGCTATGGCACAATTAACGGGTTCTGTCCCATCTCTCCGCTTTGCGATCGCATTATGACTAAGTTTGTGTTTGTCACGGGTGGTGTCGTTTCCAGTATTGGTAAGGGCATTGTGGCCGCTAGTCTGGGCCGTTTGCTCAAGTCCCGCGACTATTCGGTATCTATCCTCAAGTTGGATCCCTATATCAACGTTGACCCTGGTACCATGAGCCCGTTTCAGCATGGCGAAGTGTTTGTGACCGAGGACGGAGCCGAAACGGATCTTGACCTAGGCCACTATGAACGGTTTACCGACACCTCCATGTCGCGCCTCAATAGCGTCACGACGGGATCAATCTACCAGGCGGTGATTAATAAAGAGCGCCGAGGTGAATACGACGGGCGGACGGTGCAGGTGATCCCCCATGTCACCAATGAAATCAAAGAGCGCATTCGTCGGGTGGCTCAAAACCGTAACCCTGACGTGGTGATTGTGGAAATTGGCGGTACGGTGGGCGACATTGAAGGTCTACCCTTTCTTGAGGCGATTCGTCAGTTTCGCAAAGATGTGGGCCGTGAAAATGCTATCTATATGCATGTCACGCTGATTCCCTACATTCCTGCAGCTGGGGAAATCAAGACCAAACCCACCCAGCACTCTGTGAAGGAACTGCGCTCCATTGGTCTGCAGCCGGATATTCTGGTATGTCGCTGCGCCCAGCCCATCCCTGAGCACATTAAGGGAAAGGTGTCGGACTTTTGCGATGTGCCCGAGGCCTGTGTGATTGCCGCGAATGATGCCCCTAGCATCTATGAAGTGCCGCTGCTGATGGAGAAAGAAGGTCTGGCGGAACAGGCGATTCGTTTGTTAAATCTAGAACCTCGTACCCCCGAGCTGGGGCATTGGTCCACCCTGGTGGAACGGTTGTATACGCCGACGCAAACGCTGGATATTGCCATTGTCGGTAAGTATGTGAGCTTGAATGATGCTTATCTGTCGGTGGTCGAAGCGTTGAGACATGCTGCGATCGCAATCCATGCCGAAGTCAGCATTCGCTGGGTGAGTTCAGAAGACATCGAAGCTTACGATCCGGCTGAGTACCTCAGCGGTGTCCACGGCGTTGTGGTGCCAGGTGGTTTTGGCAGTCGCGGTATCGACGGTAAGATTCGCACAATTCAATACATTAAAGAACATGGTATTCCGTTTTTAGGCCTCTGTTTAGGCATGCAGTGCGCCGTGGTGGAATGGGCGCGCAATGTAGCCCACCTGGCTGGAGCCAACAGTTCTGAAATCGATCCTGACAGTGAAAACGCGGTGATTAATCTATTGCCAGAACAGCAGGATGTGGTGGATCTAGGCGGTACCATGCGTCTGGGGCTGTATGCCTGTCGCCTAGAGCCAGATACCCTGGCCAGTAAGCTATACGACCAGCCGGTGATCTATGAGCGCCATCGCCATCGCTATGAGTTTAACAATGCCTATCGCAATCTATTTTTAGAAACCGGCTACGTGGTCAGTGGCACCTCCCCCGATGGCCGACTGGTGGAGATTATTGAAATGCCGGGGCATCCGTTCTTTATCGCCAGTCAGTTTCATCCAGAGTTTCAGTCACGGCCTAACTCTCCCCACCCGTTGTTCTTGGGGCTGATTAAAGCAGCAGCCCAACGAGCTAACCCTTCAGGAGCAGAGGTATCAGCTGTGCATGAGAGTAGGGCACAAGCAATCGCCTCGGAGCCAGCGAATATCTCTGAATCAATTGCCGATCCGGTCGCTTAGGCCATCAACCTATGGGAACCTATGGCAACAACAAAACGGTTAATAAAACGGCGCGATCTGGACTATGTAGTAATTACCCTACTGGTGGGTAGCAGCCTCTATGTCTTTATCACCGGACTAATTGCCGATGCCATGGGGCTACATCACTTCGGCTTTCACAGTCAGGTGGGCTATCTGTGGGTCGCCCTAGCCGCGACCCATCTAATCCAAACCTGGGCACGGGTCAAGGCTTTTGTGCGCAATCGATTTAGAGAAAAATCTAAGCCGCCGATTGAGAACCCCGCTCAGTCAGTCACTGTTCAGCCCACAGAAATTCACCCTACAGAGAATCGCTCTGCTTCTCAACGATTCTCTCTCTCTACTAGCGGACGACGTAATTTACTACTGTTTCTGCTGGCCATTGCCACTGGTGTGGGCTTTGAGCGGTTTGTTACCCCCCAGAAAACCATCGGCCTTTCAGATGAACTCTCAGATGTTGATCAAGATGTGGGGCTGCTCTACCACCAGTGGAGTCAGCCGGGCTATGGCGAGACCATTGCCACTATTCTTAACTGGGGGCAAGAGCCACCGCGATACAAGACTTATCCAGCATCTGAGCAAATAGCATTACCTCAGGTTGAGTCTGCCAATGCCTCAGCCATGACCACGCTGAACCTGGCCACAGCAGTTACGAATCGGCGCTCTCACCGCCGTTATAACACCCAGGCTCAGCTGTCTCTGACCCAGCTCTCACAGCTGTTGTTTCTAGCCCAGGGTATTACGTGGGACGAACGAGAGTTTCGCACAGTACCCTCTTCTGGAGCACTTTATCCCTTGGAACTTTACCCGATTGTTCACCGGGTTGAAGGATTACAGGCAGGACTTTACCATCATGCCGTACAAAGCCATGGACTAGAACTGATCAAAGCAGGCGATCTACGCCAGCCTTTAATCAAAGCAGGGCTGAGTCAGGACTTCCTGGGTGAGGCTCAGGTCTGTTTTGTTGTTTCAGGTATTTTCCAACGCACCCGCTGGAAGTATCACGAACGCACCTATCGCTATGTACTGATGGAAGCTGGACACCTGGGGCAGAATTTATATTTGGCCGCAACAGCTCTGGGTCTGGGCGTATGTGGTGTCGGAGCTTTCTTTGACGATCCCCTCAATGAGCTGCTAGGCATTGAGGGTAAAGAAGAAGCCGCTCTGTACTTAGTCACTGTGGGTGCGATTTCCTAGGCTGTTTTTGGCCTCCCTCGCGAGATAGGGCATCTGACACGAGACAAAAGGGGTGAAAGCACTCTATTCTAAGCAATTTCCAACCTCTTCAATCAGCATATCTAAGGCAGGTAATAGGTCGAGAACTAACTTTTTAAGACTTGAGTAATCAGCAGAGACATGAACAGTTCTAAATATCCTGATCAGCCATACTTTCCACAAATTTGGGATGAAAATACATGCGCGAATTTACTTCAGCGAAAAGTATCTTAGCTCTAGTAGCCTTGCACACAATATGCACAAATTAAACCCTCAAAATAGTTCTAAAATTTAATATATGAGCCTTCTGTTGAAAGCTTTTTGTGTTTTTTCATTTTATGCTTTACTTGTAAAATAGAATGGGTTATCAAGTAATGTATAAAATAAATCACCCTTTCCCATCAAGTTTTCGTGGGAGTTTAAGAGCTTTCTCATCTTATTCAGTTTCTATCTATTGTTTATGAGAATAAGCTCATCTAATCGAACTAAGAAACTATAAAGAAAACTGAGTTCCTATTTGACTAGATCAACCTCAAGCGGCAATACTAATAGGTGCTAAATTTCTTATATTAATGAAATCAAACTCAAACTATTTTTAGTCATTAAGTATTAGATAGCTTCTCTCAGTTACTCAGGTAGATTTTTTATAGAAAAGCATGTTGTTCTTTAAAATATATTTTGAATACAATAGATGGCTTGCTTCTTGGTGACGTTAGCACTGATGGGACAATATTTTCTTTGCTATGCTCCATCCCAGAGCTTTGAGACCTACGGTAATCTTTTCTAATTATTACTCTAGACTCCGACAGATCTTCTAGGCAGGCATAACGACTCTTTATTCATATTCAGCAACGATCAACAGATGCTATCCGTTCATCGCTAATTTAGGAACACGATTTGATTTACCCTTATGCCGAAAACTTTATTTCAAGGTGAAACTGCCAATCGTCTTGCAAAGATCTGGACTAATCGATATATTCCCGATCTTTCTCAGTTCCTAACCATAAATAACGCGCTTACAGATCGTCGAATGATCGGTGAAATTCTCTCTAAGAAAGGTCGCGAGCGCACGGTTCAAAAGCTAAGTAGAAAAAATATTACAGAACAATGCAACCTCGCTGCCGTGAGAGCACGTCAGCTTTACGCCAACGATACGGCCGCAACATTCAGACCGACATCTCACTTAGCCAAACTGCTCAGCCGCATTTATTTTCAACTATTAGATATTTATCAAGAAACAACGTCAATCTCAATGTCGTCAGATATTCAGAGCAAGTCACCGTTAGGGACATCGCTGCCATCTTGGGGGATTCCTGAAATCAATACCTTAGCGACTGCCTTATCACCACTATTATCAGAATTACAAGAATGGAATCGGTCATTTGATAACTGGAAAACCGTAGGCTTTTCTACAGCCCAGATCAACTTAAGCAATAGTTTATTGCTAGAGCAATTAACCGATTTAGAGCAAGTATTTTTGCGAGGCTATTTTCAATTTCTTGAAGAGCAAGTTGCCTTACCTTGGCAGCGTATGTGTTCAGCTGCAGCCGACTATACACCAAGCTCCTCACTTTTTTTGACTGTAGAGCGCCTGTTGCCGATGACAACAAACATTGCTGAAGTCGTCCATAAGCGATGGAGTCGTTCATTTCCCAACTATGCCAGTCGACGAGGCACACTCACTAGTGCTGCCATTAGGCATTCGTCTGTCCGAGATTTTGAGATGTTCCAAATCTATTTATGGCTAAGCTGTCTAGAAAAAAATCTGACCCATATTGAGCAAGAGTTATCAGCTATTTGCGTGATTGTATACGGAGCCTTGAATATCCCCTGGACGATGACCGTCGACGGTACTACTTTACTGATGCATGAGCTCTTAAACAGGCTAGAACCGCATGAGAGAGGGCTGGTTAGTCCCTATGCTCAAGCGATGATTCGCATGACTAATAAAGCGTTGTTCGATTGAGCACTGTATTGCTTGTGCCTGATATTTCTGCTGAAATTTTTAGGGATATAACGGGAGAGACGACATCAGAAATGGGTTATTTTGTTGTCCCCCTACCGGGATGCAGGATGTGACAACAGATGAAAGGGATTAAAGTTAGTGGAGCGATCATAAAAGTCCTCGTTTTCTTGACGCTTAAGCCAGCTGGTTAGCCAGTAGGTAATGGGTGTGAAGAGGATTTCTACCCCGCACTTAAAGATATAGTTGGACACAATTAGGGTGACCATCAGGCCAGGGGGGAAAAGGCCCCAGAATGCGATCGCAATAAACAATCCCGTATCCAACACCTGACCCACCAGCGTAGACGAGATTGTCCGCATCCAAAGTTTTTGTCCTTGGGTTACGACCTTGAGCTTGGCTAAGATAAACGAGTTAGAGAACGACCCGACAACATAGGCAATTAGACTTGCCATGACAATCCGTGGCGTCAGTCCCAGGATTTGGTCATAGGCCTCCTGGTACGTCCATTCGGGAGCTGCAGGCAGACCGCCCACCACCATAAATGTAACTGCCATCACCAAGGCCGCCACAAAACCTGTCCAGATCACCTTACGCGAGCGGGCATAGCCATAGACTTCGGTGAGCACATCCCCAAAAATATAGCTGAGGGGAAATAGGAGCGTGCCGCCATCAAAGGTAAAAAAGCCAAAATCTACAATTTTTGTCGATGCCACATTGGAAATCAGCAGCACCGTTACAAAGAGCGCCGTGATTGTGTCCAGGTGTCTAAAGCCTCGCATAGGAGACGGATTAGCAGGTTTTGTCATGGTTGTCGTTGCTGAATTGGGGGATAAACCGATCTGATCGGTATAATGCGCTGCTAGCCAATGGTTGGGAGATAAAATGATACCGGAGATCAGCAACGCCTTAAAATACTAAGCGATACTATGGATCTATGACCAGCGTGACTTAGCAATACCATCATGCCTGCAATTATTTGGGAAAAGCTCGACTGCAAACAGCAACCGGTGGGTGGATTAGGTCTCTGGCGCACCAAAGTCCCAGGGGGCTGGCTAGTGGCCAGTCGCTGTGGCGGTGGCGAAGGCAGCGGCATTACTTTTTATCCCGATCCCAAACACGAATGGGATGGGGGCTCTCTGCCATAGTTCACCATGGATTACCACCAGCTCAAACAAGCTATAGATGGATATGCCAGCCGCGAATTGACCCAGCGAAAAGTATGGTATTCCAGCGCGGCGGATGCCTACAATCAGGTCAGACCGAGCTATCCGACAGCGTTGGTAGCACGGGTGATGGAGGTTGCTCAGCTATCGACCTCATCATCCATCCTAGAAGTAGGCTGTGGTCCTGGCACCGCAACAGTTTCATTTGCCCCCCTGGTCAGTTCCATGGTGTGCGTGGAGCCCAACTCTGATTTTACTCGTCTTGCTCAACAAAACTGTCAGGCCTATCCCAGTGTGACAGTTCACAATACATCCTTTGAAGAATGGCCAGTAGCGACAGCCCGATTCGATGCTGTACTAGCAGCTACCTCATTTCATTGGATCCCGGCAGCGGTAAGCTATCCCAAAGCAGCTCAGGCCTTGAAAGACCAGGGAAGATTAATTCTTTTATGGAATAACGAACTACGACCCAGCTATGAGATCTACCAACGTTTCGCCCCGATATATCAGCGCCATGCTCCGTCTCTAGCACGCTATGAGGACAAGCGTACGCAAGAAAAGATTTTGCAAAATTTAGGCGACATCATGGTCGAATCGGGTCACTTTAGCAATATGGTCAGCGGTCACATGACGTCTAACGTTACCTACACAAGCCTAGAATATCTCTCCCTATTGACCACCTACTCACCCTACTTAGAGCTTGAATCTCCTGTCAGACAGGCTTTATTAGCTGATCTTAAAACTCTCATCGATCAGGAGTTTGCTGGCAAGCTAGAACTTTCGTATATCTCAGCTTTTCACATTGCTCAAAAAGCAGAGAGTTAGTGTGAGCCAAGAAATCATTGTTTATCTCTCAACGCGGGTCTGTGCATACACATGGGAATTTTGATTTCGGCTGTCCTGCCCATTGCACTGGTGGCCCTGGTGGGTGTTTGGGTGGGGCGCATGTTTACGCTGGAGCGACAGACCCTCGCTCGACTCAGCATTTATGCCCTGGTGCCCGCTTTGGTGCTCCATAGCTTGGCGAAAACAACGTTGGAGTTGGGGAATGCGATCGCAATTCTCACGGCCTTTATTCTCCACATCGCCCTCCTTTATGGCCTAGTCATTATCCTGGGCAAACTGCTAAAGTTCTCATCCGATGCAAAAAAGAGCTTAATCGCCACAACAATTTTTGCCAACGTGGGCAATATGGGGCTGCCGTTTGTTCTATTTTCCCTGGGGGAAGCGGGTTTAGAACGGGCAATTGTTTATCTAGTTGGCACTAGCTTGATGACCGTTAGTATCTTTCCCATTGTGCTTAAAGGGGAAGGGGTGCTCAAGGGGTTACGCTACACGGCCTGTCTGCCAGTTTTGTGGGCTGCGATCGCAGGCATACTGCTCCAGGGTACAGGCACCGTTCTCCCCTTGCCCATTGACCGGGGTGTTACCCTGCTCAGCGAGGGGGCCATCCCCGTGGCCCTACTCATGCTCGGGATTCAGCTATCGGAAACCCCGTTTGTTTTTGGCCGTTATGAACTGATGGGAGCCGGTCTGCGGCTAATTGTGTCACCGCTGCTGGCGTTTAATATTGCGAACCTGGTTGGTCTGACCGGCATAGACCGCCAGGTTGTTGTTCTACAATCAGCCATGCCAGTGGCTGTAAACTCCTTGATCTGGGTAACGGAGCTGGGGGGGGACACGGTACGAGTCGCTAGAACTATTGTGGTATCGACGTTGTTAAGTCTAGGCACCCTGCCCATTGTGCTATGGCTAAGTGGCCGCTGAAGCATAGCCTCCAGAAGCACAGCCTTCAAACATGGCTCGCGCAGTTTTGCAGTCGTGGGCAATCTGTTCTTTGAGAGCATCCAAAGAGTCAAATTTCTGTTCTGGACGGATAAAACTCTCTAAGCTGACGGTCAGAGTCTCACCGTATAGATCATTAGTCCAATCAAACAGATGGACTTCGACACTCAAATCCTGACCGGCAACGGTGGGTCGATTACCAATATTCATCACACCCAGGACAGGTTTCTGCTCGGGTAGAATGCCAAAGGCTTTGACACTATAGACACCCTGGCGGGGAATAAACTTATCGCTGGGCAGTTTTAGATTGGCTGTGGGGAACCCAATGGTGCGCCCCAGCTGTTTGCCTGGGATGACTACGCCGGTCAAGGTATAGGGCCGTCCCAGTAGCTGGTTTGCCCGCGCTAGCTCACCATCGGTCAGGGCCTGACGAATACGGGAACTGCTGATGCGACCTTCGATATCGTTGCGCAGGGGGACGACGGTGACAGGAATGTTGTGGCGAGCTGCGATCGCACTTAGCAACTCAGCATTCCCTCCACGTCCCTTACCAAAATGAAAATCACTCCCCACGCTAATGTGCGTCGCCTGCAAATCATGAATTAAAACCCGTTCTACAAACGTAGTCGCATCCAAGTTAGCCATCTCTGCATTAAACGGCAGCAGCACCAGCTGATTTACCCCAAGGCAAGCCAGCTGACGACTCTTTTCCTCTAGCGGCGTTAGCAGGGGGCGTGCCTGGCCCGAGAAAAATTCTTTGGGGTGGGGAAAAAAGGTTACCACCGAGGCCCATTCTGTCAGTTCTGGCGACGGCGGTGGCTCTAGTAGCGAGCAGTTAGCCCCAGGCAAATGGCTGTAGCCAGAGGCTGCCGACGCCTGCAGACACATATCCTCAGCCAGCACTAGAGATGGCAGACCACCCTTGTGAGTCAAGACAGGCTCAATCACATGCTGGTGGCCAAGGTGCACACCATCAAAGTTACCAAGCGCGATTTTAGTCGGCTTTTTCGCCGATGTAGGAGATGAAGTAATCCACACGAGTTACATTCTGACATGAAACCTCGAGCGATGCTCACGGATTCGAGCAGGATGCCTCCCATTCAGGTACCTACTGGACCGGTTCCACGGGCTCGGTCATCGCCTGGACAAAATCACTATAGGGGCTGATCATTTCTACTTTGGCCACGTCCACAATTGTGATGCCTGCGATCGCAACCGCCATCATCCAGCAAAACGGATCCAATTCAGTCAAAATCTTACGCATAGTCGATCATCTCCTGAAAAAATTTACGTCTTGAGCGGCGTGTGTCTACAGTAGTGCCCCCACCTAACAGGGCTCCCTATCCCATCAAAATCACCGTATCAATCACATGGATAATGCCGTTGCTAGCCTCAATATCGGCAGCAATAACAGTCGCATTTTTCACTTCAAACGGACTGTGGCTACGAATGGGAATCGGTGAGCCTTCCACCGATGTCAGTTCAGAACATTGGTCTATCTGCGCCTGGTCCCAACGACCAGAAACCACGTGGTAGCAAAGAATACGCCCTAGCTGAGGCGGATTCTGCACAAGATTATTGACCGTATTGGGCGGTAGTTTAGCAAAGGCATCATCGTTAGGCGCGAACACCGTAAAAGGTCCCTCACCTTGAAGGGTTTCCACCAAACCAGCCGCCTGCACAGCAGCCACTAAGGTTTCAAAGCCTGGTGTACTAACGGCAATATCGACAATCGTAGGCATGGTTAGAAAAGATTAGGGGCAATAGATTTCATCGTGCTTACCAAAATTGTAGAGTCGTTTCATGGAACGGCTCTATACAACGGCGCATCTCCTATCGATAATCCGCAGTTTGAATATCCCGTAGCCGGGCTTCTGAGCGCGTCAATCGATCCATCTGGGCTTCAAAAAAGCGGCGGTTGGCCATCAAGTGCTCTGGATTGGAATCATCGAGCGGATATAAAAGCGCGGCCCTCAGGGCTTGAATCACCGCCGAGGTAACGTTGTACATCGAGCGCTGAAACGTAATCCCCAGCTGAATGAGCTGGTCATCTTCACCACGACATCGCTGCTTGTAAAATTCCTGTAGGTAAGGCGGTAAAAAGTGCAGCATGTCCTGCATCAGCAGCGTCGGTGGAATACCGGCACTCCCTACCGGAAAGACATCCGCGTAGAGAATCCCATAGTGAAAGTCTGTCTGCTCGCTGGGGACCTGATGCAGCTGGGCATCATAGGACTTGGTGCCTCGAAAAGGTGCAGTCCGGTAAAAAACGGCTTCTACGTAGGGTAATGCCGCTTCATATAGCCAGGTGAAACCAGCTGATTTGGGAATCACCTCAAAGCATTCGTCCCCGACATAGACATGGTGATAAATAGGACGTCCCGCGACCGCAAAGATACCATTCACTAAAAAGTCCATGGCATCCGGTACGCCCTTGAAGCCTCCCTCATCGTAGATATCTGACATCTCGAAGAAAACAGGGGCCATGACCTCCCAAAAGAGACCCAGATTAGCGTAGTACGACATTTGCCGTACCTGTTCTAAAAACATGTCAGGAAAAATTTTGTAAAGGGCCAGCATAGCCGGATTGCCTTTGAAATAGGCTTTAATCGCTCGATCTGCCTCGGCCTTATAGGCATCACAGTAAAGGTACTCATTAAACCTGGGGTTCAGGTCTTCATGCCAAAACATGGCCTGCATACAGGCTTCTGCAAACTCCATGTTGATGCGATCATGATTCCAATGATGCAGCAGTCGCGGCCACCGATGGCCCCCTTCTCCCTTTTCCATAAACTCTAGGAGTTCAGGATGCGCTTCTCCGACACCTCGCCAAATCCGCAGAGGAGACTGGTCGCCAGAATAGGTGTTCTGACGATCTAGATACTCCTGAGAAATAAAATATTTGAAAAACGGCAGCGGCTGTAGAAATACCCGTTCACCGATGTACAACAGATCGCGCCAATAAAAATCCATTGGCACGGCATAGGCTTTATAAATGCCGATGATCTGCATCAGGTTTTCTGGCGTATCTGGCAGCATTGACCCACCGGCTTCTCACCGATGAATAATATCGGCATGAACATGGGTAGAAGGGGGAAGCGTTACCGTAGTGTTCACCATAGTTGTTTAAGGGGACAATCAAAAATCGCAGTAAACCGTCAGTCAAACCCTACTCACTCAAGCGTGCTAGTAAATTCGACCGAGATATCAGCCGAGATATCAGTCGCACTAGAGACTACAGCTACCGGTATCACTTCTGTGGGTTCAGTCCAGCGCATTAACCAGTTTGGCTGCACACCCAGAACGATAATCAAAACGGCTAATATCAGAGCTGGAGTTTTCTCACTTAAGGAGACTTTTGGAAAGTAGGCTCGCTGGTTATCTAGTCGACCAAAGCAAGTGCGATTGAGCAGAATAACAAAGTAAACCGCTGTCAAACCAATACCCACAATGCCTACCAGGGTCTGTACTGGAAAAACACGATAGCTGCCTAGAAACAGAGCAAACTCAGCTGCAAAGTTGACCAGCCCTGGAATACCGGCACTGGCCATGGCTCCCAGCAAAAGTGTTGCGCTGGTAAATGGCAGACCTCGAACAGGATTCATTAACCCATTTAGCTGGTCTAAATCGCGACTGCCCACCTTTGTTTCAATCACCCCAATCAGGTGAAACAAAATTGCTAGGACTAAACCGTGGGCGATCATTTGAGCAATACAGCCAGATATGCTGAGACTGGTCGCAGCCGAAATCCCTAGCAGAATATAGCCCATGTGACTCACAGAACTGTAGGCCACCATGCGTTTTACATCTTTTTGAACAATGGCTAAAAATGCACAGTAGATGATCGTGATAGCGGCCCAACCGGCAATCCAAGGCGAGATCGCAGCCCAACCCTCTGGCAGCAAACTCAACCCAAATCGCAGCAGACCATAGGTTCCCAGCTTTGCGAGTACGCCACCCAGCATAATGGCTACGGGGGTAGCAGCAGCAACATAGGTATCGGGCAGCCAGGTATGCAATGGCACCATGGGCATCTTGATACCAAAGCCAATGGCTAGCGGAATCAACAGCAAGGTTTGTAGTCTGACCGGCAGATTAGCCGCTGCTAGAGCCTCATAGCTAAAGCTATCGGCATTTCCCAACCACAGTAGGCCAAATCCACTGACTAGAACAAAGGCCCCCGAAAGGGCGGTATAGATCAAAAATTTGGTGGCAGCATAGTTACGTTTTTCTCCACCCCAAATGCTGATCAGCAAATAAAGAGGAATGAGAGAGGCTTCGTAAAATAAAAAGAACAGTAAAAAGTTCTTGGCTAGAAATGTGCCAGAAATAATGCTGCTGGTGATCAGCATCAGACTATAGAACAGTTTAGGACGCTTGATGTCTGCCCTAGCGCTGTAGATAGCAATCCAGGTAAGTAATGTGTTGAGGCTTACCATGAGCAAACTTAGACCATCCAGCCCCAGGTCGTAGTTCAGGCCAATGACAGGTAGCCAGGGCAGGGTCGTTACCATTTGAAACTGACTGATACCCAAATCAAACTGACTAAACAGCATCAGGGTCCATAGCAACATGGCTCCCGAAATCACCAGTGCCACCAGCTTGGTTCTGGCTGGTGGAGTAATGATTAGAAGCAGGGCACCTAAGAGAGGAAACCCAATCAGTATGCTCAACATTGTGGTTCTAGGGAGAAAAAACGGCTAACAGATGCTAAGAAACGCGATCGCAAATCTATCCTAAGCTGGGGAGAAATCTCCAACTCATAAATAAGCCCAACAGGACAACACAAGTAGCAATGGTGAGAATATAGATCTGAGAGCGGCCAGGGTTGACATATTTCAATGTTTCTCCACTGAGTAGAGAGGCGGCACCAACAAAGTTCACAAAGCCATCAATCACATAGCGCTCTATCCAGTTAAATAGGCCAGCAGCAAGGGCAACCGGTAAAATTACAGCGTTTTTATAAAGTCCGGGTGTGTAAAAATCGTCGGACAAAAAGTCAACCACCTGGCGAGGCATATACTCAACCGGTTGCTTCTCACGGGGCATGCCATATAAGACAATCCCCAACCCTAACCCCAAACCGCTCGACCATATGAGCAACAGCCCAGTATCGCCAATGGCCGTTTGCAAAATGGGCAGTAGTTTAAGAGACTGCAGCATTATTGGCAGATGAATGGTGAGCGCTGCCATGGCCACCATCGGAATCACAACCAACCAGATGGGTTCAGGGGCACGAACGCTCATCATCTTGGGCTGACCGACAAACATCAAACAAAACATGCGCACGAGGCTAAATGTGCACAGGCCATTGATAATCAGCACAATAACAAAGGGTAGAATCTGTTTGTCGTACCATAAACCGGTTTCGAGAAAGCGCATGGCCCAAAATCCGCCAAAGGGCGGTACAGCCACTAAACCTAAGGCACCGAGTACAAACGAGATCGCCGTTACCGGGCGGCGAGACCATAGCCCTCCCAGCTGGGTAACATCCTGGGTGACACAGGTCAGCACGATAGAGCCAGTGCTGGCAATTAGGGTAGCAAGTGCGATCGCAACGGCCATCAACAAAAAGTAAGCCACTCCCACCTGAGACGTACCCACCGCTATCAAGACTAAGCCCATAAAGGCACTGGTCAAATAGGAAAGAATCCGCTTTCCATCGATTTGAGCGATGGAAATCAAGGCCGCACCAATGGCCGTAATCGTACCAATAGCAACGGCTACACCATCTACTACCGGGGACAGGGCAAACACAGGTGTGAGCTTGATCAACACCCAGGCCCCCACCGGAATCACCACAGAATTACGCAAAATTGTTGTCGGCAGCGGCCCTTCCATGGCCGAGTCAAGCCAAAGGTGCAGTGGAAACTGAGCACACTTACTAATCGGCCCTGCCAGCAGTGCCAACCCAAACAATGTCGCCGTCGTGCCACTCACGGCTGTGTCAGAGGCCCATTGCGCTAACTCTGAATAGCTCCATGTACCCGCTAACGGGTACAGCGCAATTACCCCCATCAAGAGAACTAAATCGCCAGTGCGCTTTGTCAAAAATGCATCCCTAGCTCCGGTGACAACCCGTGGCTGATTAAACCAGAAACCAACAATCAAGTAGGTTCCCAGGGTTAAAATCTCCAGCATCATGTAGCTAAAGAACAAAGAGTCACAGATTAATAGAGCCGTCATACCAGCCTCAAACAAGGCTAGTAGACTATACAAACGCGCCCAGCCCCAGTCCATTTGAAGATAGCCAATGGCATAGACCTGGACTAGAAAATTAAGTGCTGTTAGAAAAACAACCGCAGCTAGATTTAATGTAGATAGCTCGAATGGCAGGCTAATACTGAGATCGGCCACCTGCATCCATTCAATGGACCAGCGCAACGGCGGCTGCCCCCAAACTGCCTGTAAACATAGCACCGCATGAACCAGGGCAATCACCGTGGTAAGCAGGTTAAGATACCCTGCAGGCCGCGGTCCCGTACGGCGGACAGACATCCATGGTATCGTCAGCAGAATTCCAATTAACGGGTAAAACGGAAGCAACCATCCCGCTTGCAAGACAATCTCAGCCATGGGACAACTTCACAACAGAACAATATGTAGGTAACAACGAGGGCAGCCATCAGGCAGCAGCAGTGGCAGCCAGATTAGCGCCTTATATGATCAAAGCATCTTTGCGTCCACACTTTAAGTAAATGTCAGTAGGCAACAACTCAATTGCTAACGCCTAGGACAATTTAGTTAAATCTATTAATAGTCTTAGCTTAATAGACTATCCCCTAAAAAACTAGCGATTTAATAGAGTATTTTTAATGCAACTATTCAAATAAATTTATCTATATCAATGATGCTTAGGGCAATGATATTTCTTCGATGGCATCTAAATCAATCGAGAGATCCGGGCGCTCTAATCGTTGACAGCGGAGCTGAAATGGACAGCGCTCACAACGATCTAAATTAGCGGTTTGAGGAAACTCACTACGCTGGCGCAAGCACGATAGTTGGTCAGTCAAGCGCATAAGATCAGCACGCGTTTGCTCATGTTGCTGCAGACTGTAGGCAAACCGATAGTCGCTGGGGGGCAGATCGTTGCCTTGCTGATCTTGATGGCGGACAAACCAATAGGCCATGGTGAGCTGGTCAGGGGCCAAATGACTGGTCTCTGCCAGCACATATAAATAGAGGCGGGTTTGCCAATCATTGGCCAGGGACTGCTTAAGCGGAGGCTTGAGATAGGTCTTCCAATCTACAATCAAGCCCGCATCCGCGCTCAAAATCACCAGGTCATAAATTACCGTAAACAGATATCCATTAAAGGCCAGGGTGCGTTGATGCTCGCTTTGGCGCAGCCGCTCATGAGGCCCGGCCTCAAACAAATGGGGAGCCTGCTGCCGCAGAGCGTTTACCTTGGCGGTCATATCGCCGCTGGCGGTCGCCATCACATCAATGGGGATACCCAGCGCCTGTTGCTGCATCAGTAGGTGAAACTGACTTCCCCACAGGGCGGCCTCTTGTCCCGTCGGTTTTGGTGGTACGGCCAAGGCTTGGTCAAAGATGTACTGAAACCGGCGCGGACAGGTTTCAAGCAAGGTGAGATGGGCCTGGGACAGGGAGAGCATGGGCCACACCATTACACCTTCCTCAGAACAAATACGCTACCTTGATTGCCTCGCCCAATGCGCATGGTGTCATCTAAATAGGTAATCTCCAGCCAGCCAGGGTCACGGTCTGAACTAATGGTAAAGTCGATGCCCTTGAGCAGATTAAACTGGGCTTGCTGCTGCATGGCGTCAATAAACTGACTGGGGTTTTGGTACCCCAGGGTGGATTGCAAGCCAAAGATAGCGCGGTCAAATCGAACATTAACTCGCTGCTGCGAAACGGCTTCAAACGTAGCGGTGACCGAGACTAATCCGCCGATAACGGATTTGATTTCCGCCAGGTTATAGATGCGCTGCTGCTCAATGCGGACACATTGATAGATACTTCCCAGCGCTAAGAGTGGAAACCGGTCGATGCCTAGCAGCTCGTCACTGGTGGTGTAGAGCAGCTGCCAATTGCCGTTAAGCAACTCAGCTGCAGCTAGGGGGTTAGGCGTGGGGTTACGCCCCTCAAGTTGGGTAATTTTAGAAAGGATGTCTGTTTTTTGCTCAGGGGTGATCAGTAGCCCACGGTTGGTGGGTGCGATCGCGTCTAACAAGTCAGTTTTTTCAAGCATGGGTATGGATATTGGCAGATGTGGTTGCAGCGAACAGAGCCCAAACCCAATAGTGCCTATTTCAAGAACGCACAAATTATTGTGATCAAGGGCTTGACATCAGCATACTTTCATACTTTATTAGCAGGGCATGGTAAAAAATGCTTAACATCCAGCCTCAGGCCATCAGTATTCGTGATGAGTTCTGAAGTCTTGTATATTTTGATGCAGAGTTCCTTACTCTGTATGTAGGAAAGAGTAGATAGCTTGTTTTCATCAGGACACCTGTTGTCAGCTAGGTATCTGCTTGAGTAGGTGCCGTTGTTCACCTAAGTCCCGTCTCAACCACAAACGCGTATGACTAAGTACAATCCCTCCGTACGACAGATTCCTCGTGAACAGCACGCCGCCATCATTCCTGAGCGCGGTGATTCATCCATTTTGCGTTGGCTAGAACGGTCGGGACGCCTGATTCCTCGGGAGCCTGTAGAACCAGCCCCCGACGAAGCCGATAGCGAAGAAATCTCAGATCTAATGGGTAATGAGGATGCTAGCTTCGATGATACGGATGATAGCGACGACGATGACAGCGACGACGCTGCCACCTAGATCATTGTTTCGTAGCCGGTATAGTTGAGCTTAAGTTTTTATACTTACGAATTTTGTAGCCTAAGTTCCTAGACTTTCAGCAGAATTCACTAGAGAATCTAGGCAGTGAGGTTTTTGTTTTAGTTCTCCTTATCTACAGACGATTCTGTACGGAAAGCAGAGCTAGACACTTGAAGTGTGTGGTGTGTGAAGGACGTGAGTTGTGGATGCTAAATTCTTTACCTCTAGGGCAACAGCCCTAACAGGTACGGGCCTTTCGGTACTTTTAATGGGTACCTTGTCATGTTTAGCAGCTGGTTTAGATATGTGGGTAGGTCGTGACTGGTTGACCCAGTCCAACCTATTAATGCCATTTCTACTATCAGCTGTGGGGTCAGCGTTGCTGGGCTATGTTGTAGTGCCTGCATTAAAGCGGCTCAAAGCAGGACAGTTTATTCGAGAAGAAGGCCCCCAGGCCCATTTGAAAAAGGCTGGAACTCCCACCATGGGAGGTATCTTTTTTGTTCCAGTGGCTTTATTTGTGGCCATACTTGCCTCGGGAGGTGCAGCGAATACCCTAGCGGTCTGTGCCTTGACTCTGGCCTATGGTTTTATTGGCTGGATTGACGACTGGCAGGTGCTCAAGCGCCGCTCTAATAAGGGTATTTCCCCCAGGATGAAGCTGGCGCTCCAGATTGGCTTTGCCATTGTCTTCTGTGCTTGGGCCATGGCTAGCCAGCCCGCTGACATTACCGAACTTGCTCTCCCCTTTGGAATTTTTCTGCCCCTGGGATTGCTGTTCTGGCCCCTGGCTGGATTTACGATGGTGGCTGAGAGCAATGCGACTAATCTCACCGATGGTGTAGATGGGTTGATGGGGGGTACAGGCGCGATCGCACTCCTCGGCTTTGGCGCTTTAATCGCACCGGACTATCCGGAGTTAATGGTTTTCTGTGCTGCCATGAGCGGCGCTTGTGTCGGTTTTCTCAACCATAATCGCAACCCCGCGCGGGTATTTATGGGAGATACGGGTTCCCTCGCCCTAGGTGGTGCATTAGCAGCGGTCGGCATCCTCAGCGGTCATCTGTTTGCCCTGTTTATCATTACGCTACTGTTTGTCGCTGAAACCCTGTCTGTGATTATGCAGGTAAGCTACTACAAGGCGACCAAAGGTCCGGATGGTAAAGGCAAGCGTTTATTTAAGATGGCACCTTTACATCATCATTTTGAGCTATCCGGCTGGTCTGAAATTCAGGTGGTTAGCGTGTTTTATCTGATCGCCGGGTTACTGTCATGTACGGCATTAACAACATTGCACTAACCTGTTGACCTAAGGCTGTTGACCTAAGGCTGTTGACCTAAGACTTGGGCTCGTAAGGCATTACATTCATACAGCGTTTGAAACAGCGGCGTTTGCGTCGCTGTTTTATTTTGTCCGGCCAAAAATGAGCGTCGACATCTACCTTGATCCACCCAGGAATTCTTGTCACACTACTTCTAGCTTCCCTGTCCCTAAGTCATGCTATGTCCTCACCCATCCTGCCCCTCCTCAATAATCTTGACCTGGTCCAAGACCCCAACCAAGTTGCCAAGCTCTCCAAAGACTACTATTACTTCAGCCCTGTCCTTAAAGCCAAGCTAGAGGACAAAGTTGCTGACCTGGTGGTCAGACCAACTACAGAAGCGGAAATACTCCAGGTTGCCAAGGCCTGTGTTGTCACCAAGACCCCGCTAACCGTTAGGGGAGCCGGCACCGGCAACTATGGCCAGTGCATTCCCCTGGCGGGTGGATTGATTATGGACCTGAGCAACCTTAACCAGGTGAAGTGGGTCAAGCCGGGGCAAGCCTGTGTAGAAGCCGGGGCAAGGCTAGCCGCCATTGATAAAGTGACTCGCCAGCAGGGGTGGGAAATTCGCATGGCGCCCTCCACCTATCGCACTGCCACCATTGGCGGATTTATTGGGGGCGGTAGCGGTGGCATTGGCTCAATCACCTATGGTCAGCTGGCCGATCGCGGTAACCTCAGCGCGGTGCGAGTCGTCACCATGGAAGACGAACCCCGCATTCTAGAGCTACGTGGCGATGAGGTGCAGAAAGTAAATCACGCCTATGGCACCAACGGCATCATTACCGAGTTAGAAATTCCCCTGGGACCTGCCTACCCGTGGGCCGAGGCCATTGTCACCTTTGACGACTTTATGGAGGCGAGCCGCTTTGGCTATACCCTGGGCGAAGCCGACGGCATTATTAAAAAGCTGATCAGTATTCATGCCTGGCCTATTCCCAGCTATTTTGGTGCTCTGCAGGCCTCGTTACCGGAGGGCAAGACGGCTGTGCTGGTGATGATTGCAGAGTCATCCTTAGAGTCATTTGGTGAGCTGATCAAAGAATTTGGCGGTACAGTTACGTATCAAAAAACAGCTGAAGAGGCCAAAAAAGGAGCGGCCCTGGCCGAGTTTACTTGGAACCACACCACCTTGCATGCCAGAAATGTGGACCCCAGCCTGACGTATTTACAAACCCTATTTCCCTACGATACAGACCTCAAACTCGTTGAGCACCTGTATCAGCACTTTGGCGATGAGGTGCTCATGCACTTGGAGTTTTTTCGGGTACATGGGCAGGTCTGTCCAGCCGCGCTCCAGCTGGTGCGCTATACCACCGAGGATCGGCTCAATGAGATTATCCGCTACCACGAGACCCAGGGGGCCTTTATTGCCAACCCCCACACCTACATTTTGGAAGACGGTGGCCGTAAGGAGATCAATCAAACCCAGGTTAACTTTAAGGCCCAGGTAGATCCCTATGGACTGCTCAACCCTGGCAAGATGCGTGGCTGGCTGGAGCGATCAGCAACGCCTTTTTTGAGATGAGGGCTTAGGAAATGGGAATTTCAATAAAAAACTGAGTGCCTGGCTGGTTTAAATTAGGCTCGCACCAGAGTTTTCCCTTATGGGTTTCGGTGATAATTCTGTAGCTAATTGAAAGTCCCATTCCCGTTCCCTTGCCCACTGTTTTAGTCGTAAAGAAGGGGTTAAAAATTTGCGATCGCAGATTCTCAGGAATACCCAACCCATTATCCATAATCTGAATCATCAATCGATCATTCTGAATTGCTGTTGAAATCTTGATGATGCTGGGGTCCTCTACAACTTCTGCCACTGTACGATTAGCGTCACGCTCATTGATGGCCTCAATGGCATTACTCAACAAATTCATAAAAACCTGATTAAGCTGCCCCACATAGCATTCAACCAGAGGCAGTGCCCCATAGTCTTTCGCAATTTGGATATCAGGATAGCTATTGCTGCGATGTAAATTGCTTTGCAAGATAGTCAGCGTACTATCAATCCCCTCATGGATATCAGCCTGCTTAACCTCCGCCTCATGGTGCCGTGAGAAGTTTCGCAGAGAGAGCACAATGTCACAGATACGGCTAGTACCAAGGCTCATAGAGTTTAGAATTCTCACCAAATCACCTTCTAGATAGTCGAGATCAATCTCTCCTATCCTGTCTGCGATTTCTTTAGGAGGATTGGGGAAGTGCTGCTTATAAAGTGCAATTACCCCCAATAAATCCTCTACATAGCGCTCGGCATGCTGCAGATTAGCATGAATAAAATTGACTGGATTATTGATTTCGTGGGCAACACCCGCAACAAGCTGCCCTAGACTCAACATTTTCTCATTATGCACTAGCTGTATTTGTGCCCTTTTGAGTTCGTCAAGTGCTCGCTGTAGTTCTCTCTCCGTTTGTTTTCTCTCAGCAATCTCATTGATAAGCTGTAGCTGTGTGTGACGGAGGGTCAAATGCACTTTAATGCGAGCCAGTACCTCATCGGGATAGATCGGCTTAGTAATATAGTCAACAGCACCTATACTCAGACCTTTAACCTTATCCACATCATCCGTCAAAGCCGTCATAAATATAACCGGAATATCTTGAGTTTTAGGATTCTGCTTTAGCTTTTCACAGACCTGAAAGCCATTCATACTTGGCATCATCACATCCAGCAAAATCAAATCCGGTACAATTTTTTCTAGTTTTCTAAAAGCACTCTCTGCACTTTTTGCAACTGAAAC
>NZ_JADEXP010000550.1 GCF_015207065.1 Leptolyngbya cf. ectocarpi LEGE 11479
ATTTTTCTGTCTCAAGTTTTTATTTATTCGCAATATGGGCTCGGTCAACGAGCTGCACCATTTGCCTCTGTCTCGCCATTTTGTGGACCCAACCTGGCTGGCGGGAGATATCTACTACAGTGAACCCCCAGGTTATCGTTTACTGTTTCAGCTCATCTTTGGTCCCCTGACTACCACCGTGGGGTTTCTGGCCACATCGATTATTGGGCGCACCCTGGGATATTTGGCTGTGGCTGTGGGGCTATGGACCCTATCTCGTCGTTTAGGTATCCGGCTGCCAACACTGCTGCTAGCAATGGGGTTATTGGTCTATGTGCGCAGACCCCAGGGGGTCATGGCAGGAGAGTGGCTACTGGGAGGGATTGAGCCCAAGATATTTGCCTATGGTGCTGTTTTTATGGCCCTATCGGTGATGTTGACGGGGCGCTATCTTTGGATGACGGCTTGGCTAGGTCTGGCGGCGTCCTTTCACGCACTGGTGGGGGGATGGGCATCCATAGCTGTACTGCTGTGGTTAGGCTGGCGACGACGAGATGTATTGTTAGATGGTCGTCGGTGGTTAGCGGCGCTGCCTATCTATGCGCTCACCAGCGTCTTTGCGCTGACGGCGGTGCTGACTCAGCTGCTCAGACCGGTTGCAGCGAGTGATATTTCTCCGTCTTACATTTATTCTTTTTTGCGCAATCCTCACCATGTCAATCCGTTGGCGTGGCCGTTGGAGGAATGGTTCTATCTGTTGGCATATCTGCTGGTGTTTGGGGGAACAGCCCTCCATGTGACTCGTTTCGCTCCGCAGCCAGACGCGAGAATTACCCGAAACCGCGCGGACTTTTTCTGCTTTGTGCTGTGTACGCTAATTCTTTTTGGAGCTGGGATTTTAGTGGCTCCCTTTGATGTGGAGGGGCGAATCTTGCAGTATTATCCCTTTCGCGTTGGAGATTTAATGCTGGCGTTAGGAACCGCGTTATTTTTGGCGCTGGCGTTAGAAAACTGGGTGTTTAGAGGACGCAGAGGTGCGATCGCACTCACCCTTATCCTTCTGATTTGCTTTGGGGCCGAAGCCAGCCGCTGTTATACCAAAGCCATGGCTCTAAGGGATTTTCCCAGCCAGGTACAGGGGGTCAACCCTGACCTGATCGCCACCGCCAGCTGGCTCCAACAACATGTGCCAGAGGGTGAGCCGGTAATCTCTCCCCCTGTGGATCTCAGCCCGTTAGCCTGGCTGTCCGATCATCCGGCCATTGCCAAATTTCGGTTTGTGCCGAGCGCCTCATCTGCCGATGTGGAGGCCTGGTTTGAGCGCATAACGGACCTCGGCGGTGGCCTGGATCTTCTCAGCTATACCGACCGCCGTACCGACAACCGCCGCCAGATTCGCCAGGCCCTCACCAATGGCTATAACAGCTTAGATACCGCCCAGGTAAGCGCCCTCATGGATAAGTATCAAAGCCGTTACGCGGTCACCTACATAGGACAGATACTAGATTTACCCGTCCTAAACGAGAACAGCCGCTATCGGATCTATGGACAGTAAGACTACTGCCATAGCCCCTTAGAACTCATACCGGGCACCCAGCTGTAGGGAATGGATCAGTAAGGTGTCAGCATCCAAATCGGCCCCAAAGGCTTCAAAGTTTTGCCCCGGCAATCCGTGCAAGCGGTAGCCTAGAAAGGCGCTTGCTTGTTCACTAATTTCATAGCCCACACCTGCTTTGACTTGAAAAACAAAGCTGGCTCCCGTATCGTCCAGTGCCAGTGTCCCAATACCCGGAATATCAGCTTCAATATCATTCACCGTTAGGGTGGCAATACCGACACCACCGCCAATATAAGGACTAAACCGGCTCTTGGTTGGAATATCGTAATATCCATTCACCATAAACTGAACCGATTCGATATCTCCATCCAAGGGAATTTCAGCCAGGTCATTGACCGTAACCCCTTCCACATCATTACTGGTATAAGTGACCTCCAGTTCCACACGGGCATCGTCAAAACGATAGCCAGCTGCCCCGCTCACCCCAAATCCGGTATCTGCATCAAAGGAAATATCCACAGGAATATTGGTTGTCACCGGGGGTAAACCGGGAAAAAGTGGGGCAGCCGTGATAGCAATGGGTTCATCTGACTCAATATCAACGGGATAGCCAAACACCAAATTGGGTGCTAAGGAGACATACCAACCGTTGTCGTCAGCACCTGGGGAAACGGCTTGAGCGACCAACAGGTCTGCATTGCTGACGACCTCCTCGGTTTCATCCCCCTCAGTTTCAATCCCCTCAATATCATCCCCTAAAGCTTCAATCCCCAAAGGCTCAGTACCCGATTCAATGCCTGAAGGTTCAGCACCTGCAGGTTCAATACCCAAAGGTTCAAGGTCTTCAGCATCAGCTGATTGAGCTAGGACAGGGGTTGCTATCCCTGCAAAAAAAATGGCTGCGACCGCTGATTTGGTAAATAGACGTGTGAAGTTACGCATATTAATCTTTACCTATGAATGGCCAGAAGTATGACACACCTGTCTGAA
>NZ_JADEXP010000551.1 GCF_015207065.1 Leptolyngbya cf. ectocarpi LEGE 11479
ATCAACTACCCTGTTGAGTAGGCCGCAGCAAAATGTCATGCACCTGTACATAGTCAGGCTGGCTCAGAACATAGCCAACGGCACTGGCAATGTCATTGGGTTGCAGCACCGGAAACTGACTATAAACCTGCCGGGCCTGCTCACGGCTGCCGGAATATTTTTCGGCAAATTCAGTTTCGACAAAGCCAGGGCTGATGGATGAAATCCGAATAGCGCTGTTAGCGGCCCGTAGTTCCTGGCGTAGGCCTTCGGTGAGGGCACGCACAGCAAACTTAGAGGCCGAGTACATACCGCTACCGGGTACTCGATGGGCTGACATGGAGCTAATGTGGACGATGTGGCCCCGGTCTTGCCTTAGCTCGCGCATGAGCTTGACCGCTTCGCGGGTGCAGATACTCAGGGCGATTACATTCACATCCATGGTTTCGCGCCATTTTTCCGTACTGCCGCTGGTGAGGGACTCTTTGTAGCCGAGACCGGCGTTATTGACTAGGACGTCAAGGCGGTTGAAGCGGGTTGCGATCGCGCCAAACCAACTTAAAATTTGCTGCTCATCCCGCAGGTCCACAGCCTGGGTCAGCACTTCCACATCATGCTGTACAGATAAAACATCGGCTAGTTCAGCCAAGCGCTGACGCCGTCGGGCACACAGGGCAAGGTTATAACCATCAGCCGCCAGCCGCGTGGCAATAGCTGTTCCAATACCGCTAGAAGCGCCGGTAATGGCCGCAATCGGTCGGTTATGCATAAAGTATAAAAATCAAACTGAGTTTATGAACCTTTTTGATTTTGCGAACGGAAGCGTCCGTTGTCAAAACCCCGCTGCTTGAGATGTTTGGTTTTGCGCCCGGTCACCCGCTGACGCCACATCCTAAAGCTGGAGCGTTTCATTTCGCGACGCATCAGGGCGATCACCTGCTTTTCTTTGAGGCCATATTGCAGCTCAATGGCTTCAAATGGCGTCCGGTCCTCCCAGGCCATTTCGATCACACGGTTGATGGTGTCAGAGTCAAGTTCAGGTAGTTTCATGTTCAAACCGCGCCTGGTTTATGAGAATATTATGTCTAAGTATTTATTAAAACGTTTTTCTCCGCAGGAGGTTCGGTAATGGACATTGATTTCCGGGTTGTAGCTGTGCTTGCTCCCATTGCCCTAGCTGCTGGCTGGGCTGGGTTTAACATCTTCCAAGCTGCACTAGGTCAAATTCAAACCTGGTTGAGCGAAGGCGAATAAGGTCACTTTCATTCAAAAAAGTTATCGAATTACTCATTTTAGCTGTCCCCCCCATGGGGGCAGCTTTTTTAGCTGCTGTGGTGGTTGAAAGGTGCTGAAAATCCGCTAACTCATATTTTGCAGCTGGCGAGGAAGCTCCTACCCGCCCTGCACTCAAAGTGTCAGGGCTAATAGATTCAAAACCCACTAAAGGGGTTAAAGATCGCTGAAAGCTCAGTTATAGAGCCTTATAACCAGACTGTCCCTATACGTGGACAACCCTCAATTAGCGGTGGGTTTCGAACCCAGCGTGGGTTGAAGCTGCATTACCGATCTTGATGCAAAATATGAGCTAACTCTCAGCAACGTACCGCCCGCTCACTTGGATTTCGGTATCTTTGCAGCAGATCAGTGAAAAGGGCAACAGCTTAAGTAACTGGCTGACTAGAAACAGAGCTATCCGCGAATTGAGCCTTGATTCGGGCGGTATTTTTTTATTTCACCACTGACTAACTCCCAGCGGCTTTCCTTGCCATCGGAGTAGGCTAAGTATTCGTCAAAGCTCAGCTTTTTCGTTTTTGCAACCGTCATTGTAGCGATTGAGCAATAGCTAGATTCTAGCAAGCCCGTTACTGCTTATTGATTGAAGCCAGAAAGCTAAGTTTCAAAAGGTCACAACTAATCTAGCTGCAGCTGTTTTAGGTTATCCATAATTTGGGCAAAGGCGATGCCGCGATGGCTGTGGGTTTCTTTTTGCGGGCGGCTCATTTCGGCAAAGGTTTTGCCTTGGCTGGGGACGTAGAAAATGGGATCATAGCCAAAGCCTTGGGTGCCTCTGGGTGCGGTAAGGATTTGGCCGGGGCAGATGCCTGTGGTGTCGAGGGCGATGGTGCCGTCGGGACGGGCGATCGCAAGGGCGCAGACGAATTGGGCGCTGCGGTTTGGGGTGTCTTTAAGCTCTTGCAGGACTCGGGCTATGCGGTCTGGGTCGTCTTTGCCGTAGCGGGCGGAGTAGAGGCCGGGGGCACCGCCCAGGGCGTCGATCTGGAGGCCGGAGTCGTCGGCGATGGCCCATTGATTGGTTGCGATCGCAACTTCTTTGGCTTTTAGGTGGGCATTTTCGATGAATGTGGTGCCGGTTTCGTCTACGTCAATTTCTTTGGGTTTTAGCTGCAGGTTCCAGCCTAGGGGGGTGAGGTAGACTTGCATTTCTTGGAGTTTGCCGGGGTTACCGGTGGCGACGATGAGGGTAGGCATATACGAGTTTTTGAAGTGTGTGCATATTTAAGTATGAGGGGTGGGTGGGAGATTGG
>NZ_JADEXP010000022.1 GCF_015207065.1 Leptolyngbya cf. ectocarpi LEGE 11479
CAGCTCCATGGCTAATGTTGCTGGGTACCGTGCCGTGATTGAGGCGGCCAATAACTTTGGTCGGTTCTTTACCGGTCAGATTACCGCTGCAGGCAAAGTGCCCCCCGCCAAGGTATTGGTCATCGGCGCTGGTGTTGCGGGTCTTGCTGCCATTGGTGCGGCCAAAAGTTTGGGTGCGATTGTCCGTGCCTTTGACACTCGCCCCGTGGTAAAAGAGCAAGTCGAGAGTATGGGTGCCCAGTTTCTAGAGCTGGAATTTGAAGAGGACGGTTCCGGCACTGGCGGCTATGCCAAAACCATGAGCAAGGAATTCATCGAAGCAGAGATGGCCTTGTTTGCTGAGCAGGCCAAAGAAGTCGACATTATTATTACGACAGCCCTGATTCCTGGCAAGCGAGCGCCGCTATTGGTGACCAAAGACACCGTAGAACTGATGAAGCCCGGTTCTGTAGTAGTGGACATGGCCGCCGCTCAGGGTGGCAACTGCGAAGTGTGCCGAACAGGGGAAGTCTATCGCCACCATGGTGTGACGATTGTGGGACTGACCGACCTAGCTAGTCGGATGGCCGGACAGTCGAGCCAGCTCTATGGCATGAACTTGTACCACCTGCTCAACGACATGGGTGGTTCTGAAGGTTATACCGTTAACTTCGAGGATGAAGTGGTGCGCGGGGCTCTGGTTAGCCACGAAGGTCAGGTGACCTGGCCCGCGCCTAAACCTGCACAGCCGGCACCGCCCAAGGTTGAAGCCAAGACTGAGGAACCTGCTGAAGCTGCCGCATCCGCTGCACCAAAATTCTCACTGCCCTGGAAGTGGATTGGGGTTGTCTTTGCGGCTCTTGCTCTGATCGGTATTGGTATCGGTGCACCGACATCGTTTCTATCCCACTTCACTGTGTTTATCCTGGCCTGCTTTGTGGGCTGGCAGGTGATCTGGAATGTGTCGCCATCGTTGCACACACCTTTGATGAGTGTGACCAATGCCATTAGCGGCATTATCATCATCGGCGGCATGCTACAGATTTCGGGTCAGCCGATGTCGCCTACGGTGATTTTGGGTGCGATCGCAATCTTCATTGGCACCATCAACATCGCAGGCGGATTCCTAGTCACCCAGCGCATGCTGAAAATGTTTCGGAAGTAGAACCTCTCCAAATCGTTGGCTTCGACTCCGCTCAGCCAACGATTTGGTCCGTCCCCTTCGACTCCGCTCAGGGGACCCTTACAGACATTTCTCTACAACTTTTATCCCATGTCTAACAATCTTGTTTCGGTGGCCTATTTGGTCGCCATTGTTCTCTTCATTCTCAGCCTGGGTGGTTTGTCCAACCAAGAAAGCGCCAAGCGCGGCAACATCTATGGCATTGTCGGTATGATTATTGCCTTGGTAGCCACCGCATTTAGCGCACAGGTAAGCGCCTATGGCCTATTAGTAGTGGCGATTGTACCGGCTGTTGCCATTGGTGGTTTAGTGGCTTCTCGGGTAGAAATGACCGAAATGCCCGAACTGGTGGCTATTCTCCACAGCTTTGTGGGTCTTGCCGCTGTGTTGGTAGGCTTAGCTAGCTACCTGGGACCCGACCCCACGTTGGTCGGTGCCGAGGAAACCATTCATAAGCTAGAAATTTACATCGGCATCTTTATTGGTGCCCTCACATTTACCGGTTCTGTAGTGGCCTTTGGTAAGCTGCGGGCAATTATCAGCAGCAAGCCGCTGATGCTGCCTGCTCGTCACTTACTAAATATTGGCCTCTTGGTCGGTACCGTCATCCTGGGTGTTCTGTTCATGGGTGCCGAAGGCACCACCGGCTTTAACTATGTCCTCGGCATGGTAGCCCTTTCCTCTGTTCTGGGCATCCATCTCGTCGCAGCCATCGGCGGTGCCGACATGCCCGTGGTGATCTCCATGCTCAATAGCTACTCTGGTTGGGCCGCCGCCGCCGCCGGTTTCATGCTGTCCAATGACCTGTTGATTGTGACCGGCGCACTAGTCGGCAGCAGCGGAGCTATCCTCAGCTTCATCATGTGCAAGGCCATGAACCGCTCCTTCTTTAGCGTCATCTTGGGCGGCTTTGGTCAGGGTTCTGGCAAAGGCGGCAGCAGCAAGAGCGTTGAAGGCACCGTTAGTGAAGTTGATGTTAACGGCACGATTGAACTACTAGCCGATGCTCAGAGCGTGATCATTACGCCTGGTTATGGGATGGCCGTGGCTCAAGCCCAGCATGCAGTATCTGAAATTACTCGCATCTTGACCAAGCGTGGCGTTAATGTGCGCTTTGGCATTCACCCAGTTGCGGGTCGTTTGCCTGGTCACATGAATGTCTTGATGGCTGAAGCCAACGTGCCCTATGACATCGTGTTGGAGATGGATGAAATCAATGATGATTTCCCTGAAACTGACGTGGTATTAGTCATCGGTGCGAATGACACAGTGAACCCTAGCGCTATGGAAGATCCTGAGAGTCCTATTGCAGGCATGCCTGTGTTGGAAGTGTGGAAAGCTCGCAATGTTGTTGTCATGAAGCGGGGTATGTCTTCTGGCTATGCGGGTGTGGCAAATCCATTGTTCTATAAGGACAACACTCAAATGCTGTTTGGTGATGCTAAAGCGAATACCAATGCGATTTTGGGACGCTTACAGGACTCTGCAACAGAGCAGCCCAAGTTGGCCGTGATATAAAGTCACACTCAAATCGTTGCCCCTTGGGAAGATGACTGAAAGTTTTCCGTAGCAGTTTTTTACTCCCACAGGAAACTTGTATCGATGTAGGCCATGTGTCAAAACCATTTAACGGATAGAACATGATATGAAGCTACCTTCTAAATGGTTTTGACATTAAATTTTCATGACCGTTTGCACTATCACGGATGCTTTTTAGTTCGAAAAGTGGCTATATTGAAATTGTATACTTGTATGAATAGAGTTCATTTATGTCAGATTATTGCCTATCCACTTTGAAATAATTGCGCGAATCCTTAAATAGGGCATGGGTCATAGTAGCCCTGATTTTTAGGCTGAAATTGCAGGTTCTGCTTGGCAAAGCCTTGAAATCAAATTGCGTTTAATGGGAGGCTCAGATGTCAACTGCTGTTATAGATAATTTTAGTCCGCGACTAGAGAAAGTTCAAAAACTCAAGCGAGAAATCACGCAAGCTCAGAAAGGCAGAGTTGCTGAACATCGCTGCAGAGCCTTGGCTGGCAATATTATGCAGCTTACTTCCCTTGTGGAGAAAAGTTGGTCATCCTTATCACGTGATGAGCAAGAAGTTCTCAAGGATATGGCTTATTCAATATCGAAGCCTAAGAAGCCCACCCCATGGCAATTTTTTCAGGGTGTCTATACTTTATTCCGAGCCCACAAGTATGGCTACTACAGTTGCTTTCAAATGCTGGTAGATTCAGTCGACAAGCTTGTTGATAGTATTTTTTCGGCTATTGAACGCGAAGATCTATCTGAATGTACTATTGACTTTGATACACTCAGCGAGTCATCGTGTTTCGATAGTCCAGAGTATGGCACCTGCTCGGAGGAAATTGGTGACTGGCTCAACAGTTTATCGAGTAGTGCCTTGGAATAAGTTCACAACTTCGTACAAGGCTTTAGTCAAGGCTCATTACGGTAAGAAGAACAAGAGAAAGTCTCTGAAGGAATTCGATGTACTCGTAAAGGACTTTCTTGAAGGACTTAAAGAAGATCCAAAACCTTCAAGCTCTTATCTTGAGCCATTGCCAAAATCTAATCAAATACCCAAAGAGTGTGAGTTTAGAAAAATGAGGTGGCGTCGTCTTCCAGGCTTAGATGGCTCTGCTGCTTACGGAAGATTACTGTATCTAATTTTTCATGATCAGAAGATAGTTTATCCATTTTGGATTTACACGCATGCTGAATATAGTCACCCCAAATCTCGACCACCAAACAAAGAGATTCTTATGGTAATGAAAGCAATTATCAATCACGCGTGTACACATTCAGAATAGTGATAGAAATACGCTATTCTCTCTAGCTACGTTGCCCTGTGCTGAATTCCCCGGCACAGGGCAACGTAGCTAGGGCGTGATCGCACCTCCTCAGCCGCGATCGCGCCGCCCTAATCGACCTGCACCTTCTTGGTCAAAATCGCCATCACCTCATTGGGTCGTCCGGTGGGTAGCGGACGGCTCCAGTCGTTGGGCTCGGTGTAATTATGCTGATGCAGTTGCTTAATAGTAGTCTGTACAAAGCTCAAACTACCTAGCAGCAGATGCCGCCCAGTTTCGTAGGCATAGTCTGGCAGCAAAGCAGACTGACCAGTGAGCACTGATGCGCTCTGATTGGATTCTTGAAACATGGTTCTGGTTCTCCAGATAACAACAAGGAAAGCCAGAACCTAACAGCCCGACCCCCGCGACGCATAACAAATCGCAGGGGGTGAGGCATAATAAGCCCATCCCAAGGATTGCTTTGGAATCCGCGGGTCAGCCATCGGCTAGGTGGTAGTGACACCTGCCGATGGTGCCAAGATATTAGGTCCCAGTAGAACAGCTGCTCTATGCAGCATTGGCTAACTGTAGAACGGGGGTTGGGATTTCGTCAAGCTGGTTGTAATGGCCTGTATCGCTGCGTTGTCAAAGGTCTTGAGAGGCAGATCTAACCTTGGAAAATCATGGTTTTGCGGGATTAACTGCCAAAAACGGCGGATAAGGGTCTAATTTGGGTAGCGAGGGTGGCGCGATCTCCAATTCTAAAGATAATCTATATCACAGAGTCGTACATTCACCTACTCGCTAAGCTTGCCTTATCGTGTATCAACCAGATTCAATATGCGTGGATTGAGTCCCTGGAAAACGTTTCCAACCTGCCTCGTAACCTTTACAACACTTTCTGCTTTATCTTCAGAACCAATCGCCACATCCTGGCAACCAGGCCATCCTATCGTTGAACCTCAAGGTATTTATCAGCTAAGCGATGGTCGCCTAGTGATGGGACAGCAGTGCTGAGCGCACTCTCAAGTCCGCACCATTACTATACAGGCGTACTAAGTTCTAAGCTACACTGATTAAAGTACTAAGCACATTTTCTGCTGTGAATAGCGTTGAAAAAGTTCGTCACGATCTCATACAGATTATTCAAACGCTTCCTGAACAATGGCTCAGGGAGATTTTTCAGTTTGTAGAATTTTTGCGCTATCGGGCTAATTCCACAGAGAATGTATTGGCTGATCAGGAGCCAGTTGCAGAAAATCATTCCTTTGCATATGAGCGCTTGGTAGAAACTGGGTTTATTGGCTGTGCTGAAGCCGAGCCTGATCTGTCGGTTAATTACAAATCATATTTGTCAGATACACTAAACGCTAAACATGGTGATCATTGATACAGGTGTATGGTTGGCTTTAGCAAATCCCAAAGATAATCATCACAGTAGAGCATTACAGTCACTTGCTCGTATTAATGAACCTTTAATTACTACTTGGCCTGTCATCACAGAAACCTGTTATCTGTTATTGACCAGACTCGGAAATATTGCCCAATCTAAGTTTCTAAAAAATTTAGGTCTGGGTACATTCGAAATTTTTGATCTTTAGAGAAGCCAGGGTCAGCGGATTGCTACGCTGATGAATCAATATTCAAATTTACCAATGGACTTAGCTGATGCTTCGTTGGTAATTCTGGCTGAGCATTTAGGGCATGGACGAATTTTGTCAGTGGACCAGCGGGATTTCAACACATATCGCTGGAAAAATCAGCATCCTTTTGAGAATCTTATGTTGCAATAATTTTGGACCGAAGCGATCTGAATACGCCGCTAGAGGCATCAGCGAGTATTGGATAGTGGATCCGAGCAAGGAACAGGTCCTGATTTTGATCTGGACAGATGGTTTATACGAAGAACTTGCTTTCCGGCAGGCACAGCGCCTAAAGTCTTCGTTGTTGCCAACATTAGAGTTGACAGCACAACAACTGCTAGCGGGTTAAAAGAGTGTTGCTGATTTTCTCGGTATTAGCAGCGAGGAGGCAGTTGCCCCGTGGCTGACGATCGTTAGGAGACAACTAAATCTTTTGCCGGTTCAGCTTCTGACTGTTGGCTCAATTCATCCAAAACTGCGACCAGTTCTCGCTCGAACAATACCTGGGCACGGTTGGTACGTCCTCCCACGTAGAGCTGATTGCCCTCTTGCAGCGCCCAAACCTGGGAATGGGAGATATAGCTCATGACCACCCCTAGCATCAGCAGGCCAAACCCTAAATAAACGAAGGGCACACCTGGATCGGCCTTAATCTGCAGGCCGGTGCTGCCAATGATTTCGGTGACCGATAGGGTGACGCCATTCACATCCACCGACATGCCTTCTCGCACGGTGGAAATCAGCTGACCTTTTTCGCTGTAAACCAGCAGCGTACCCTGGAGATCTTGCGCGATTAGCGATACTCCGGTACTCATGTCGGGCTTGGTCGGTACCCAAGTACCCCAGAGTTTGCCGCCATCTTCCGTTTCAATCGGGGCCATGGGTAGCTGCAAAATGGGGCTGTTGTTCACCTTTACCCGCACTCCGGCGATGGACCAGTCTGCCTGATACATGGTGACATTGCGATAGCGCAGGGGCTGATTCACCCAAATCGTTTTGCGTTTAACTTCCTCACCCTGGTCGTCTAGCACTGACAGGTCTGAGTAAAACTGGTCTACGCGACCTTCGGGGCTATAGTCAATCCAAAAGCGATTGACTTTGACTGACCAGTCTTTAGGAATCTGAGGTCCGGCCCAGGGTCCAGCATCAAACACGTTCTGTACGGTAAAAGTATTGCCGCTGGGGATGATTTCTTGGGCAAAGAACCCGGTCATGGCTCCATACATGGCCCCTAGCAAAATGATCAGCATGCTGGCATGGACTAAAATTGGCCCAATGCGGCCCGCTAACCCCTTGTGGGCATAGAGCATGGTGCCGTCCTTGTGAAAGGTTTTGTAGCGTTTGCTTTCTAACAAGTCGGTAAGCTGCTCAAGGTTGCCCTCGCTGAGTTCAGTGCTCAGGGCCATTTTCTCAAACTGGCGGGGCTTGCTGTAAAAATTCCAGGTGCGGGAGAACCAGCGCAGGGCGGTAATCTGTCGGGTAAAGGTGCAGGCGGTGAGGCTGCTACCAAACAGGATTAACAACGATAGATACCACCAGGTACGATACACATGGTCTAAACCTGCTGTGAGTAATACTTTCCAGCTGAGGAAACCGAAGAGGGCCGGGTCTTCGGGATAGTTCTCTTGGTAAAAGGCGAGTCCTTGCCCCTGCTCGATGACGGTGCCTAGGATGCTGAAGACAGCGATAACCAGCAGTAGGACAATGGCCAGACGCAGATCCGCCAGGAGTGGAATTAGATCCTTTTTGAAGTAGCGTTTGAGGGCAGCAGACATAAGGATATAAACGTAGGGTGGGCAGTGCCCACCGTTTACTGATAATTCTTTTTGGTGGGCACTGCCCACCCTACGCAACGGGCATAAATCGTGACACCAATGAAAACACACCAAAGCCTATGAGCAAAACACCGCTAGCAGGGGTAATCCAGCCGGACCATTGGCGAATGGCAAGAATTTTTTTGATGGATGCGGTAAAGATACCGGCGATGACCAGGGGCGCAACATAGCCGATGGTATAGGCCAGCAGCAGCGAGCTACCGAGCAGCGGATCGCCGGTTTGCCCAACCCAGGCCAGCAGTGTTGCCAGTACCGGTGTGCTACACGGGGAGGCGACTAAACCGAATGTCAGACCTAGTAAATAGGACTTGAGCGACCTGGGAATATTGTTTTGCATAAAGTCCGCGCCGCTGTAGGACGGCAAGGGCGGCAGCGGCAGTGCTTCGAGCAGATTGAGACCCATGATGATTGCGATCGCACTCACCACAATGGGCAATCCCACTCCCACCTGACCGTAAACCCAGCCCAGACTGCTGGCTACGATTCCCAGCCCGGCCAGTGTGGTCGCTAACCCCAGCGCAAACCAGAGCGACTGCCCCACTGCCTGCCAACGATTTTCTAACTCGTAGCTGCCCATGTAGCCCACCGTAATCGGCAGCATGGAAAGCATACACGGTGTCAGGCTAGTGAGTAATCCAGCTGCAGCAATGATGGCAATACTGGCCGGGGACAGGTGATCGAGCTGAGCACCGACCCACTGATTCGCCAACTGGCTAAGGTTATAAAGACTAAGCTGGATCGTTTCCCACATAGAAAAATGGACAACCAAAAATGAAGATACCGGCCCAAACGGCCAGCTTCTTTATTGTAGTTGTATCGAAGTCGTTGTATCGAGACGCCTAACGGCTTCTGATCCGTTTTCGCTTGCGTCCAGGTTTACGACTAAGCCGAGGAGCGGCCACATCCTGAGGTCTGATATCAGGCCGCGGACGCAGGGGTGAACGGCGGCGAGTCTTTTTTGCGGTGGTCAGATTGGCTACCGGGGCGGCAGTTGCCTGTGGCTGCTGGGTATGGCGACGACGACGACCACCCGGTCGATACCGCCGGGGGCGCAGCGGCTGCTCGGTCATGGCGACAATATCGGCCTCATGGGCTTCTCGCGCCACCCGAATCAATAGCCCGGCAATCACCAAGCTGGACATCATCGAGCTGCCGCCGTAGCTCATCATAGGAAAGGGTAGCCCGGTGGTTGGCAACGACCCGGTGGCGACACCGATATTAATCAGGGACTGTCCCACCAGCAGCACCATACAGCCAATGGCCAGCAGCCGGTTAACCGACGACTTAGCCTTGAGCGCCACTAGCAGGGCCACAGTACTAAACACCGCCAAAAACAGCAGTAGCATCACCGCGCCGATAAACCCAAACTCTTCGGCATAGACCGAAAAAATAAAGTCGGTGTACTGAATCGGCAAATAGCCTAGCTTTTGTTGCCCCATGCCAAACCCAGTGCCCCACAGGCCGCCAGACCCAATGGCGTACAGGCTCTGTACGAGCTGATAGCCGTTATCACTGGCCTGGGACCAGGGATCGAGGAATGAGATAATCCGCTCTCGCTGATAGGTTTTGATACTGACGCTCAGCACAGCGGCTAACGCCCCAGCCCCGGCGGTCATTAGTAAATGCCGGTAGGGACGACCGGACGACCACGCGATCAGCCACAGGGTAATGCCACAAACAGCGGTGGTACTCAGATTGGGCTGAACTAAAATTGCCACTAAACATAGGGTAAATACCCCCAGCCACAACCAGCGTCTGGCGACCGAGAACCGATGCCAGCGGCCAAACAGTCTGGCGCTTTGTAAAATCAAAAAAGGCTTGAGCAGTTCAGAGGGCTGAATCAGAAAAGGCCCCAGGGGCAGCCAGCGGGTCGCGCCGTTAACCGTCACCCCCAGACCGGGCACGTGGGTAGCCAGGATCAATCCTAAGCATACAAACAGTCCCATGCCGGCACACTGCATGACCATTCTCAGAGGATTGCGGGTAATCCACCGAGACATGAGCAGACCCACCAGAATCCAAAGAATTTGCACTTTGAAATAGCGAGCGCCATCACCAACTTCGGCATCAGCTACGGGGTACGAGGCTGAAAACAGCACCACCAGGCCGATAAATAACCAAAGCATGGTCAACCATCGCAGTAGCCTGGCTTCCAGTGCCCAATCTTGCACTGAAAAGAAGTTAACAACGCCTGCAAAACGAGTCAGATTCAATGGACAAATTGATGTAGGAGTGCTTAAGAGATAAAGAAAACCATCGACCTTGTCAAGGGGCAAGCTTGGAAAGGCCGATGGTATTTAGTAGAGGACATGAAATTTATCGTCCACGTAGGGGCACGCCCCTACAGGAGAAACCCTATTGGCCGATAGCCGGAGCCTTATTGGTGGGAATCGTACCGATGGGTAATGGAGGCTGGCTATCTGCGATCGCAAATAGCTCTGTGCGCAAACTCTCGCTAATCTGCATGGTCTTGGCGTCATAGACCTGAGTTAGCAGCTTGGGATACAAACCAAAGCCAATAATGGGCACCAGCAAGCAGGCCACAATAAACACCTCGCGAGGCTCGGCATCAATCAGCGCCTCATGCTCGATCAGCTCCTTATTCTCAGGGCCAAAGAAGATTTCGCGCAGCATCGACAGCAGATAAATCGGTGTCAAAATTACACCCACCGCCATCAGCAAGATCATCACCAGCTTGAAGTTAAAGCTGTAGGCATCACTGTTGGCAAAGCCCACAAACACCATCAGCTCGGCCACAAACCCACTCATGCCAGGCAGCGCCAGGGAGGCCATGGAGCAGGTTGTAAACATGGCGAAGATTTTTGGCATCTTAGTCCCAATACCGCCCATTTCCGGCAGAATCAGGGTGTGGGTACGGTCATAGGTAGCCCCCACCAAAAAGAACAAGCTGGCTCCAATCAAACCGTGAGACACCATCTGGAGTACCGCACCGCTCATACCCAGGTTGGTAAACGAGGCAATACCAATTATCACAAATCCCATGTGGGAAATGGACGAGTAGGCAATCTTACGTTTGAGATTACGCTGGGCAAAGGACGTAAGTGCCGCGTAGATAATATTAATCACCCCAAACAGGATTAGCCCTGGCGCCACAATGGCATGGGCATCGGGCAGCATCTCCACATTCATTCGAATCAGGGCATAGCCTCCCATCTTTAAGAGGATGCCCGCCAGCAGCATATGGACCGGAGCCGTCGCCTCGCCGTGGGCATCGGGCAGCCAGGTATGCAATGGAAAGATGGGCAGCTTGACCGCATAGGCGACTAAGAAGGCCGTATACAGCCACAGCTGTAGCCGAATCGGATACTCCTTGGCCATCAGCGCCTGCATATCAAAGGTGATGGTGTCACCGTAGAAGGCCATGGCCAGGGCCGCCACCAAAATAAACAGAGAGCCCCCCGCCGTATAGAGAATAAACTTGGTGGCTGCATACAGCCGCCGCTTACCCCCCCAGATGGACAGCAGCAGATAGACCGGGATCAGCTCCAGCTCCCATACCAGGAAGAACAGCAGCATATCCTGCACAGCAAATACGGCGATCTGTGCTCCGTACATCGACAGCAGCAAAAAGTAAAAAAGCTTGGGCTTAAGCGTCACCGGCCAGGCTGCCAGGGTGGCCAGCGTCGTAATAAAGCCGGTGAGTAAAACCAACGGCATTGAGAGGCCATCCACCCCTACGGACCACTTAAGATCTAGGGCTGGCACCCAGCTATAGCTTTCTACCAGCTGCATTCCCGAGACCGTTGGGTCATAGGAGGTAACAAAGGCAGTAACGATCAGGGCAAAATCAATTAGCCCGACAATCAGGGAGTACCACCGCACAGTTTTGCCATCCGTATCAGGGATGAGTGGCAGCAGTAACGCCGCCACAATCGGCAGCATAATAATGGTGGTCAACCAAGGAAATGTTGCAAAATCCATAGACATATAAGGCCAGTTTTTATAGCAGTGGCCACATCGTTTAGGCCGTTTGGCCCCAAAATATCGATGGCGATGCGGCTGTAGGGATCGGCTGTCGCTTGGCTGCTGCCACCTGAGTGAGCAGCCATCAGGCCTCGCTAACCACTGTAAGAATAAAAATAATGATCCCCAGATTATCTGCGGGATTTCTTAAAGGTGTGTAATGGGAACGTTACACACCTTTGTAAACGACTTTTTTAGATGTTTTCCGAGTGACGCTACTGTGGCTCCAGCAAAAATATGGGGTGATGCTCCAGACGATCTAACTTGCGGACCTGATATTGCTCGGATGTGTCGTAGTACTCCAACAGAGGGTCAGATGGATAGAGCAAAAAAGTCGTTAAAGTCGTTGTATCGAATGTTTCAAGCTGTTCTAGGGGGGTGTCAACGGCAATCAAGAGCTGGGTATCCGCTGACAGGTAATGGCTTAGCTCTAATGTTTGCCACTGGACTTTGTCAGTAATCAGTAGGGGGTTGGGAGCTGAGCTGATCGCCTGTACGATGGCAAAATTGTCCAGGCTCAAGGGCTTGGTCCACCATGTCTGGGCATTGGCGCTAGCCACGTTAGAGACGATACCTGCACCGAGCACGGTCATCAGGACAACACTCCAGCCAGCGCTAGACATCTTCTGCTTGATGGCCAGGCCACGGGCAATGGCATAGGCTACCGTCAGCTGCAGACCGAGATACGTAGGAATAAAGTAGCGACTCACGCTAGAGCGACGCCCACCCGATATCAGATCTGGCAAAATCAGCGCCGATGCGGTGACCACGCTTAAAAAGAGAATAAAAGAGTATGTGGAGCGGGGGGCGTGTCTCAGTAATCTGTACGCACTGTAAAACACTAAGGCCAGTGCCCCTAAGGCAGGTACAAGCACAAACAGCATGGGAGAGCTGGCATCGAGGTTAATGTCAAAAAACAACCGACAGATGTTGCCCACCCAGGTCTTGGCTAAGCTGACCACAGACGTGTCGGCATAGCGCCAGGTACTCATGCGATCAATATTGCTGTGAATTGCCCACAGCCAGGGCGAGAAGCAAAGGAGACTCAGGGCTATCGTCAGGGCAAAGCGAGTCAGATGAACGGTCTTTCTAAAGCTGGGGTTGACGATGACGTAGAGGCCATGGCTAAAAATCACAAAAAGCGTAAATGGGAAGGTATAAAGCCCGGCAATAGTGGTGACTCCATAGCCGAACCAGTCACGCCATGTCTGACGTTTGAGGGCTCTCAGTAAAAACAGGCTGGAGAGCAAGATCGTCAGGGTCCAGAGGCTAAAGGGTCTGGACTCTTGGGCATAGAGAATATGGAAGGGTGAAATAGCAACCATTGCGGCGGCGAGTAGCCCAAATAGAGGGGGGCCTGCTAGCTGCCTGGCTAATCCGTAAACTGCAGGGATCACCAGTAGACTAATCAGCGCTGATAAAAGTCTGGCCGCAGCGATGGAATGACCGCTCACGCTCAGCCAAAGTCGGGACAAGAGGTAGTACAGGGGCGGATTTTGCGGTTCGACTTGGGCCAGCAGTTTGATCATGTCTACGGCAGATTTATCTGCAGAGGGGTACTGGTATTTGCTCAGGAGGCCAACGCTAAACGGCGTGTCTTTAGGCAAATCGTCACGAATTTCAGTAATTGAATAGCCTGCCACCCGAGAGGCGTTGATAGTTTCGTCATGCCAGTAGACTTTTTTCTCGATATTAAAAAATCGAAAAAACATGCCCAGGACAATCACGATGACTAGGGCAATTTTCCATCTTTCCAGGAATTTCATTACGGCCTGGCGGCGATCACCACACGGTGCCGAGAACTATTTTGGGTCTGAGTTGGCGGCTCAAAACCGGCCTCTACGATGGCCTGGTGTAGATCTAAGGAAAAGTATTGATCTAAATAGGGTTCAGTACTCTTAAGCAGGGTGAGCACGTAGGGCGGCAATTTTTTATAAACCTCTGACTGGGGGTTCATTTCCATGATGGCGAGGTGACCGCCGGGGCGCAAAATTCGATGAGCTTCTTGGATGGCAGCCCGAATAGCGGTTTGGGGCAGCTCATGAAAGACCAGGGAGATGGAGACCAAATCGGTGGACCGGGCAGGCAGGCCAGTGGCTTCGGCAGGGGCGTGCAGCCAGGTAATCGCCGGGGTGTTGTCCAGCGTCAGCTGTGGGTCGTGGGCAGGATGGACAATCTCCATCGGCTGACTCGCTTGATAGCGGGCGACGGTGAGAAAGTAATCGGAGAGGTCCACACCGGTAATGTGGGCCTGGGGATAGGTTTGCTGTAGGGCACGGGTGCTAAGACCGGTGCTACAGCCCAGGTCAACGATGGTATTTGGAACATCGGGCAGCTGGTCCACTAATACATCTAAATAACTTTGACGCAGACGGATATCGCCTCGGGCATCACCCTCGGGCCAAAGGCGAGCATGGACGGCTTTGGCGGCGACGGTGGCTTCTAACGCAGGCTCCCAGCCCAGGTTGCCTTCTTCGTAGGCGTGGAAACTGGTGAGGTAATAGTCGGGGTATTGGAGGGTGCGATCGCAAATCTCCGCCCTTTCTTTTTCCCACATCGGATGCAGCCCCTGATCGCCACCGCGAATTTTCAGCTGGGTGGCCTCATTGAGCCAATACACCCCGATGGACTCCGCCCGTTTGATCATCATGTTACGGGCGCGATCTTTAGCAAAATTCGCCAGGGGCTTTACCGCCAGGGCTCCATTGATCAGACGGTTAATCGAGCGAGTCGCAAGGGCGTTCATATAGGAGCGTCTTAGAACATACGTGGAACAGTTTAAGTATCTCAACGTGCAACAGCGTAATTTTTGAGAAAACGTTAACCTAGATAGCCATCCCTCTCCCTAAATCCCTCTCCCCAGGGAAAGGGACTTCAAATACTCACCTCGAATCCAGTCTATGTCTGTCGCCGCCTATTTCAACGCCGATGAAAACGGCCACAAGTCCTTTGAACTGCCCGGTGCATCCCCCCACTACAACCCCGATCGCCCCGGCCAGGTTGAGCACATTGCCCTTGACCTAGACTTTGATATCCCTAAAAAAAGCTATAGCGGCACCTGCACCATTACCCTCAACCCCGTGCGTAACGGCGTAGATAGCTTAACCCTAGATGCCGTCAGCCTGACCATCACCTCAGTCACCATTGGGGATGAGCCCCAACCCTTTGACTACGACGGCGAGCAGTTGCATATACATCTGACTAAGCCCACATTGGCGGGCCAGGCCATCGCTTTGACCATCGCCTATGCCGTCAAGGAGCCCCAGCGCGGTATTTACTTTATCGCTCCCGATGAACACTACCCCGATAAACCCCACCAAGTCTGGACCCAGGGCGAAGATGAAGACTCCCGCTTTTGGTTTCCCTGTTTTGACTATCCGGGGCAGCTGGCCACCTCTGAGGTGCGGGTGCGGGTGCCGAAAAAGTATTTTGCCCTATCCAACGGGGATCTAATTTCTACCGAAGACGATGGCAAGGCCAAAATTTACCACTGGAAGCTAGATAAAGTACACCCCAGCTATCTGATGACCCTGGCCATCGGTGAATACGACAGCATTGAAACCGAGTGGCGCGGTCGTCCTGTGCGCTACTACGTTGCCAAGGGCCGGAAAGACCAAATCCAGCTGACCATGGGCAAAACGCCCCAAATGATGGAGCGGTTTAGTCAGGTCTTTGGCTACGACTATCCCTTCTCTAACTACGATCAGGCCTGCCCCGCTGACTTTATCTTTGGCGGTATGGAGAATACCACCACCACCTTGCTCACCGACCGCTGTTTGCTAGACAAACGCGCCGCCATCGACAACCTGCGGTCTGAAACCCTGGTGGCCCATGAGCTAGCCCACCAGTGGTTTGGCGACCTGATTGTGATCAACCACTGGTCCCATGCCTGGGTGAAAGAAGGTATGGCCACCTACTCTGAGGTGCTATGGCTAGAGGAAGCCTACGGTCGAGATGAGGCCATGTACTACCACCTCAACCACGCCCGTGACTACCTAGCCGAAGACGCCAGCCGCTACCGACGCCCGCTGGTCACCCACATTTACCGAGAACCCATCGAGCTGTACGACCGGCACATTTATGAAAAAGGCTCCTGCGTTTATCACATGATCCGTCAGGCGCTGGGCGATGAGCTATTTACCAAAACGCTGCAAACCCTGCTCACCGATAACGCCCACAGTACTGTCGAAACCGTGGACGTGCTGCGAGCCATCGATAAAGCCACTGGCAAGAACCTGCGCTATCTGTTTGATCAGTATGTCTATCGCGGCGGGCATCCCGACTATTCTGTGACCTACAGCTGGGACAGCGACAGCAATCTTGCCAAGCTGATGGTGACCCAGACCCAGGTGGCCGATGGTAAATCCCAGGTCCAAGAGGGGCTGTTTGACCTCAAGATTCCCATTGGCTTTGGCTACGGTACCGGTAAAACCGTCGATGTGCAAACCGTCACCGTCAGAATCCATGAGCGCCAGCAGGCCTTCTACTTCCCGCTACAGAAAAAGCCTGATTTTATTAGTTTTGATGTGGGCAATCACACCCTCAAAACTATTCAGCTAGAGTATCCCCTCAAGGAACTCCAGGCCCAGCTTCAGCATGACCCCGACCCGATTTCCCGGCTGTACGCGGCCAAAGCCATCGCCAAAAAAGGCACCCTAGAAGCGGTGAAAACTCTCAGTGCAGCCTTGGTCAACGATGCGTTCTGGGCGGTCCGGGCCGAAGTGGCCGAAGCCTTAGCCACAATTCAGTTAGATCAGGCCGTTACTGGCTTGTTAAAAGGGTTGGAGGACAAACATCCCAAGGTACGACGCGCGGTTGTAAACGCTCTAGCCGGGGTAAAAACTGTCGAAAGTTATAAGGCCCTAAAATCTGTTGTCGAGAAAGGCGATAAAAGCTACTACGTTGAATCAGCGGCGGCCATGGCCCTGGGCAAAGTCGGTGCCAGTACCCTCGATAATGGCAAAAACAAAGAGAAGAAAACGCTTAAGCTGCTAGAAATGGTGTTAGAAAAGCGCGCAGGCTGGAACGAGGTGGTGCGCTCGGGAGCCATTGGTGGCTTGAGTGTGTTTAAGTCCTCAGAAGCCGCGCTGGATCTGTTGCTGCCCTATACGGAGATTGGGGTACCTCAGGCGCTACGGCTGACGGCGATTCGAGCGTTGGGACGAATCGCGGCGGGGCAGAGTAAGGGGGGATGCGATCGCATCCTAGACCGTCTCGAAGCCATCGCTCGCGAAGAGTTTTTCCTGACTCAGGTGGCTGTGGTCATGGCCCTGGGGCAAATGGAAGTGTCTGGTGCCGTGCGAGTGTTGCGAGGACTGGCAGAACAAAGCCCTGACGGTCGGGTTAAACGCCGGGCGGAAGAGGCCATGGGTAAAGTGCGTAAGGCCATCGGCGCTGACAAAGCGGTGGATGAATTACGCAGGGATCTCGATGAGTTAAAACAGCTCAATCGGGATTTAAAGAGTCGGCTAGAAACATTGGAGGCCAAGGCCAAGGCTGAAAAGAAAGCTAACGATTGAGATTAGTTGTGAGCCCATGGGGACGGCCATTGTCTCCATGGGCCAGCAGCTGTCTGCCAATCATTGCAATCAGGGCTGACAACCTCGAAAACATGGATATTCTTTCTGCTTTACCCTATCCCTATCCACTGCCCGATACTTCCCAGGCACTTGCCTTAGTCATTATCGACATGCAGCGAGACTTTCTCGAACCGGGTGGATTTGGAGCAGCCCTTGGCAATGACGTATCAAAACTACAGGCAATTGTTCCCCCGCTGCAGTCACTACTGGCCACCTTTCGCGCACTAGGCTTGCCCGTTATCCACACCCAAGAATGTCACCAACCCGATCTGTCCGACTGCCCTCCGGCAAAACTCAGACGAGGCGGAGAGAACAGTCTCAAGATCGGAGATACTGGCCCCATGGGACGGATCTTGGTCCAAGGGGAACCCGGCAACAAAATTATTACTGAGCTAGCCCCCATAGCTGGAGAAACCGTGATCGCCAAACCAGGAAAGGGGGCTTTTTACAACACACCTTTGCAACAGGTGCTAACAACTCGCGGTATTACCCATCTCCTGTTTACTGGCGTGACAACAGAGGTGTGCGTGCAAACCACCATGAGAGAAGCCAACGATCGGGGCTATGAATGTCTTCTGGTGGAGGATTGCACTGAGAGTTATTTTCCAGCTTTTAAGCAATCTACCCTCGAGATGATTAGAGCCCAGGGGGGCATTGTTGGCTGGACAGCGGATTCTACAGCAGTGAAAACAGCTTTAGAAGCATGGCTCAGGCCGTCTTGATTGTTGTTGTAATAGAAGATTTCTGACCAGTTGGGGAGCTGCGGCTAAATAACATACCCAATCAATCCGGTTTCGACTCCGCTCAACCTTCTAGCTTCGAGAGTTGAGCGGAGTCGAAACTCGATCTACGGGTATTTCATTTTCGAGCCAGCCTCCTTAATCGCGATAATATCGCTGCTCAAGCCAATCCCTCGCTTCAGCTTCAGAGAGCCAGCCTGAGTGCTGCTGCGTTGTTGGATCATAAATGGTGTAGGAGATGGTGCCGTTGCGATCGCATCGCTGGCTAACCGTAGGCTCAGACGAACCGGTAGCAAACTTAACAAGAGATTTCCAAAACGCATCTAGAGCCAGGGCCTGGGTAAGACGCTGCCACCGACCTTGGCCACCAGAGTTTTGCTGAGGAGATGATGGCTCATCCGGCTGTAAAAGAATATAGGGCTGAGATAACGTCCGCTGGAATTTCATACTATTCGCCTCCATCCAATGCGGAGTATTCATCTACTGCCGCCGTACATAGAAGTATTTTTGCGAAAAAATTTTGATCAGAACAGAGCCAGTTGCGCTAAATTGTTATGGGTACAGTTCGAACAACTTAAACTGTACTGGCACTTTATTCGCTCAACTGTACAGGTGTGCCCTGAACTTAGATGTGTCTAGATTTGCTTAGAGAGGAGATTCTCCATGGCCGTTCAACAGCTCTCTACTTTGTCCCTGCTAACAACAGCAACCGACCAAACCCTCTATGAGCAGGTGGCAGACCGGATTCAGTCCCTCATTCGTGAAGGCATCCTGGCACCGGGCGATCGCTTGCCTTCCGTACGCAAACTTAAGCGACAGCTCTCGGTCAGCATGTCCACCGTCCTCGAAGCCTATCGCCTTTTGGAAGATCGCGGCATCATCACGGCTCGGCCCCAGTCAGGTTATTACGTCAAAGCGACAGCGCTTGCCCTCCCGGATGAACCGTCCCAATCTGCCCCACCACCTCAGGTGCGGCCCGTGGATATTTCTCTCATGCTGCGACTGCTGCGTACGGCCCAATCGCCTGAGGTCATTCAGCTGGGTGCGGCAGTGCCTGGTGTAGAGCATTTTCCACTCAATACCTTGAACCGTTTGGTCGGGCAGGTAATGCGGGCCGATCCGATGGCGGTTCATTCCTATAACACCGTACCGGGCTGTGAACCGCTGCGTCGAGAGGTGGCCAAACGCATGATCAATGCGGGTTGTTCTGTTGCACCGAATAACATTATCGCCACAGCGGGAACTACAGAGGCTTACTACCTAGCATTACGCACCGTTACCCAGCCAGGGGACACGGTGGTGATTGAGTCGCCCTCGTACTACGCGGTGCTAGAAGCGATGAATTCTTTAGGATTGAATGCCCTGGAATTACCCACCCATCCACGGGATGGCATTTCTTTGAATGCCCTAGAGGCCGCTTTGGAGAATCAATCGGTGGCAGCTTGTTTCTTGGTATCGAACTTTAGCAATCCCATTGGCAGCTGCATGGACGATAACAAGAAAAAGAAACTGGTTGACTTACTCAATCAGTACGATGTGCCGTTGATTGAAGATGATGTTTATGGAGATCTCAACTTTGAAGGCGAGCGACCCAAGGCAATCAAGGCCTTTGATACAGAGGGACGGGTAATATACTGTTCATCGGTGAGTAAAACTCTCTCTCCTGGATTACGGGTGGGCTGGTGTATTCCGGGACGTTATCACCAACAAATAGAACATCTCAAAGTTGTTGTTAGCCATATGACGGCGACGGCTCCCCAGCTAGCGGTGGCTGCTTTTTTTGCCAATGGAGGCTATGACCGCCACTTACGCCATTTACGCCGCGCCTATCAACAACAAATGAACCAGATGTTTCAGGCGATTCTCAACTACTTTCCGTCAGAGACGCGGGTGACGCAGCCCGCCGGGGGACATATCCTCTGGGTTGAAATTACCGGTGGTTTCGATGCCCTAGAACTGTTTGAAAAGGCGATTCAACATCACATCAGTATTGCCCCAGGGCCGATGTTTTCAGCCTCGAACGGATATCAAAATTGTTTTCGTTTGAATGCGGGGCTCCCCTGGTCGGACGATATTGAGCAGGCGATGAAAACCTTGGGCGATCTGGCGAAAAAGCAGCTGGCCCGTAAGATTTTGGCAGACTAGTGCTACTCGAGTTGGAGGGCGTTGCGATCGCGACCCGGCACATTCTCCAAACAATCCTCCACCCCTCGCGCCGCCGCCAAAATATCCCGTTCGGCTCCCCCCAGATATAGGCGGCCAAAGCTACCAATGGACGAAATTTGCAGAATATTGATATTAGCCGCCTTCTCAGCTTCGTTGGCAGCTAGGGATGCATAGGCCGCCGGTTCTACTTCCATTACATACAAGGTCTGCCCGGCCAAAATCATATTGCCGCGACGGGTGCGGTTGATTAGCTGGACGTGGTGCGGGTCTAGATTACGGATTACCTGGCTCGATACCATGCGCGGTTTTAAGCGATCGCGCATCTTGACGCCGAGGGTATCTAAGATAGCCTGTCCGGCTGCTTTAACTTCCCCCTGACTACTCGAGTGAATTTCCAGCAGGCCGTACAGGCGCTCTACCATCTGCACACCGGGGGTCACCACAGCTGCCTTGAGCGCTACGTCCGTAATGCGGTTAATCTCAATCCCTGGCGAAATCTCAATCCATAGAGAGGCATCGCCTGGAAGCGGCAGAAAGCCAAGAGAAACGCTGCCCATAAAAGCAGCGTGCTGCTGTTGCAGATTATCAATATATACGTAGCTACGAAGTTCTACACCCAAGGCCGCTTTACAATTTATAACCTGACGATCTTATCAGGTAACCGTCAGGCAACAGCGTATTGAGCAGCCGGTCAATCGATATGAGCTATGGTGCAGATTATGTAGAAGGTTAAAATATTTATGCGGAGACCGAACTGTAAGTCTGGAGTCGTCAAGCATGGAGAGCATTAAGGTACGGCAGCGAGTAGGGCCAGATGGCATTCTCTATCTTGAAATTCCGGTTGGCTTGACGGATAGGGACATGGACGTCATGGTTATTTATCAGCCAGCGCAGGTTTTGATAAATAAGACAACTTCCTTAGAACAGCTATATGGTATCTGTGCAGATGACCCGATTGGCATTGATGAGCAGGGCGTTTCAGAGGCACTTGATGACGATCTAGCAGGGGCATTTGATTAGGGATGCGCTATCTGCTGGACACCAATGTTTGTGTAGTGTATCTGAACGGTCGATCCGCTGCGGTTCGAGATCGATTACTGACAACGTCTATTGAGGAGATAACAGTCTGTTCAGTGGTGAAAGCTGAGCTATTTTATGGGGCGATGCGCAGTAATAATCCGTCTCGAACGTTAGAGCGACAGCAAGAGTTTTTGAGGCAGTTTGTCTCATTACCATTTGAGGATAAGGCGGCAAACTCATTTGGAAAGATTCGGGCACAGCTTGCAAGAGCAGGAACTCCTATTGGAGCTTATGATTTGCAGATCGCGGCGATTGCATTGGTGAATGATTTGACTTTAGTTACGCATAATACGCGAGAGTTTGAGCGAGTCGAGGGGTTGCAGATTGATGATTGGGAGGTTGAGAGTTGAGTCTGCTTCCGTCTCAGTGGACAATGACTACCTTGAAAATTATTTCTTGCTATCCCAACCAGGCATACTAGAGTTTCCCCAAGTTTGGGAGGGACAAATCTCCCCCCCAGATATCTCGAGTTTGGGAGGCTGAACACCCGTTAGCCCCTTTGCAGAATGAGGCCTAATCTACCCTGACTCGTTTGGTCAGAATTGCCATCATCTCATTGGGTCGTCCGGTGGGTAGTGGCTTGCTCCAGTCATTGGGCTCAGCATAGTGGAGCTTATGGAGCAGCGTAATGGTGTTACGAATGGCGATCAGACTGCCAAATAGGGTGTGGTTGACGTTTTCGTATTGATACTCGGGTAGCGATGGAACGATAGGCGGAACGTTGGGCGCGCCTGCGCCCTGGTTATCGTCTCTAAACATGGGATCTGGTCTCCAGATACGGTACATGCCTCCTGGGGCGATCCGATGTGGATGCCCAGGAGGCTGGAGCCAGAACCCAATACCCAGCGGCTCCTCAGAAATTTTGCAAAGCGGAGCTACTGAGCCATAATAGCCAAAGCGTCCAGGATTGCGCCGTAATCCGGGAGGTTAGCTGTCAGCAAGGTGTTTGCGCACCTGCTGGCAGTGCCAAATATTGAGTTCTGAAGTCAGGCAGCGATAGATATCACGAGCCTAAAAAGAACATACGACCTATGGATAGTCGACGTCAAGTAACGGATTGTGACTATCATACGGAAGCAAAAGTAGGGATGTGATTGATACGCTTAACCCGACGGCTTTTCCAGTTTGGTCTCAATCTTGGCAAGAAAATAACTGCATATGAACCCTGCTTCCATCAAATATCTGCTTAACCAAGCGGAGTTATTGCACCAACAAGATCCCCCAAACGCCGGATCGATATACACAGCGTTTACAACTAGCTGGATCGCTTGGGAGGCCTTACGAACACGGTTTATTCGAGTTGTTATTCATCAGAAGGGTTGGTTACTCAAAGACGCTGATAAAGTACTCGCGAAATGTCATATTAGTAGTACGAAAAAGGCAAAAGATGTATTGATTCGACTAGGCGTAAAAGATCCGTATCAGTGGTCAGGTCAATCTGGAAAAGTATGGCGAGCGCTGAGTGAAATCGAGCCATTACGCCACCGACTGATTCATGGATTTAAATCGGTAGACCCAGCTCGCATACAAGCCGCTACCGAGATAGTAATTTATGCGGTCAAGAATCATGACTGGCTGAGCGATGTACCGCTGGTAGATCCGCCTGAAAAGCGAAGTGTTGTAGGTCCTATTCTCACCCCTTGTCACTCGTCCAAGAAAACCCATGATCGAACATTAGACGAACTTGCCCAAATCATGGGTGTTTCTGTGACTGATGGACAATCTTCAATTCCAAGTATGGAAAGGCTCGAGAGCCTGACCCAAAAAATCTGCATAGATAAATAACAGGGTTGTTCTCTCACGATGCTGTACACTCTCCGTAACGAGAGTCTTCGCGAATATTTGCATTTTTTCAGGAACTGACTCGACAATCAAATACCCGTAAATCGAGTTTTGACTTTGCTCAACTTTCAAAGCTGGACGGTTGAGCAAAGTCGAACTAAGTTATCGGCAGAAAATCAATTCGATCCTGATACTCATCTTCAAATGAGGCATCAGCAATGAGAAGTAACTCTTCAAGATTCTCACCTACGCTCAGCTTAGCATTCAATATTAAGATTCCTGGAATGTGACGTCCTTGAGCAAGATGATCATTCAGGTGAACAGGCATAGATTTGCGATATTTTCGTCCATAAGATAACTGAGAGCCATTATGCTATCTTATCGGCCTCTCTTTCAGCCCTTAATTTGCGCAGTTTTTCTGCAACCGGGGGTGGATTTCGCCGTTGTTCTTCTCGCATTTGCTCGGCCCAATCCAACCAGTCTGTCATATAAGCATCAACAGATTCCTTATGGTGCAAATAATACAGAATTGTGGCGTAAACTTGTTCCAGATTAAGGGATGGGTAAATACTGGCAATCTCCTCTGGCGTGCGGTTACGGAAGAGGTAGTCAAACAGAATTGTCTCAATTCCAATCCGGGTTCCTTTGAGCCGAATATCATCAGCCCAAAAATCAAAATAATCCTTGAGTTGCATAGCTGACCTCCCTAAGAGCTTGAGAATCCTATTGCATTGAGCACATGAAACTATTGAAATCGGTCTTGTAACGCGCTTAAGATCTTTGGGGAACAAGATTCATAAGGCTCTATTTTTTGTTCGTACAGGCGTTCCATGACAACCTCTGCAGCTTATAAAATTCCTATCCATTAGCTCACATTAACGATAGCTGATCGCTGTCATCATCAGATTCTGGTTTGACATCTGACTTAAACACTAATGTGGGACGATCAGGAACCTCATAGCCCAAGTGTCGCCAGGCGGCTGGAGTGGCAATGCGGCCCCTGGGTGTGCGTTGCAAATAGCCAATTTGCAGCAGATAGGGCTCATACACCTCTTCAATTGTCTGGGCATCTTCACCGGTCGCCGCCGCCATGGTGTCTAGCCCCACCGGACCACCGTTAAAGTTTTCAATCATCACGGAAAGCAGCCGTCGGTCGGTCCAATCCAGTCCACACGGATCCACATTAAACAACTCCAACGCATCGCCTGCAATTTGCTCGGTAATCGGACCTGAGGCTTTTACCTGCACATAGTCTCGCACGCGCTTGAGTAACCGATTGGCAATTCGCGGTGTGCCCCGAGCCCGACGGGCAATTTCCATCGCTCCGGGTTCCTGGATCTCAGTTTTGAGCACGGTGGCTGTACGCAAAATGATACTGGTCAGCTCATCTAGTTCATAGAACCGCAGCCGCTGGATGAGGCCAAACCGGTCCCTAAGGGGAGACGTTAGGGCTCCCACCTTAGTCGTCGCTCCCACTAGGGTAAAGGGCTGTAGCGGAATGCTGCGGGTTCTGGCGCTTTGTCCCTTGCCGATGGTGATATCCAACCGGGAATCTTCCATGGCGGGATACAAAATTTCCTCGGTCACCCGCGATAGCCGATGGATTTCATCAATAAATAGAATATCGCCAGCTTTGGCATTGACCAACAGGCCTGCAATGTCCCGAGGCCGCTCTAGGGCTGGTGCGGTGGTAATCTTGCAATCCACCTTCATTTCCTGGGCCAAAATTAGGGCCATGGTGGTTTTGCCTAATCCGGGGGGACCGTAGAGCAGCAAATGATCTAGGGGCTCTTTACGGGATTGCGCTGCTTGAATGGCAATTTGCAGCACTTCTTTGAGGGCTTTTTGGCCGATGTAGTCGTCTAGCGTCTGGGGTCGAATGCCGTCGTCATTGCGACTGACCTCATCGGGCCGGGCTTCGGTTTCTAGCAGCTGGTTTTTAGCTGGTGTAGGCGTTTTGTCAGTCTTCTTAGGCTGCTCGGCTGGTTTGTCCGACTCCGGCTGCTTAGAAGAAATAATTGCCATGGCCCATTAAACCCGATCATGTGAACACCTGTGCGTTGCCGATCCTCACAGCACCGGCCAGCCACAACAAATGTACTATATCGTTTAATAAATCATCACGCGTCCGTCGTTAACAATGTGTACTGCACTATCGTTAACAGCGCCGCTGGGTAGTAGCTCAATCTGTAGCGTCCCCGGTTCTGGACGGTGTAGTCGGACTTCTATCGGGCGCTGGGCCGCTTCCCAAAATACGACGGATAGATCGCCCATGCCAACCTGGGCATCGATGGTGATCATCTGGTCGGGCCACATGCCGTAGGGATGAAAATCTAAGACGCGCTCTAGACTCACACGGCCACCGGTATGGTTGACCACCTCTAGTTTTACGGCCTGTCCAGGGGCAAATTGGATTTCGTCAGACCCGCATCGATAAACGCAGTCAGCCGCTTGGACAGCCGGTGTCGCTATGGCTACGACCAGGACAGAGCTGAGAAAAAGTAACTGTTTAAGCATAGTAATTCCTCCATAGATAGAGGACGACTGGGACTGTCTGTGCGTTCCATTTCAGAATTCCCTAGTTGTGTTGGCGCTAACTGATGCCACGGCCTCTAGAGGCTACTGAATCGAACGCAGACTCATGGAGAATTTCAGGATGCTGTTTGAAGTGGTCTGCCGCAATGGGAAAAAACTCGTTAAAGTAAAACAATGTAAAGTTTCTAAGGTAGGTATGCGCGTACTCCTGATGACGGGTAAGGGCGGCGTTGGTAAAACGTCGGTAGCAGCGGCAACGGGGCTACGTTGTGCTGAGCTAGGCTACAAAACCCTGGTGCTGAGCACCGATCCGGCTCACTCTTTGGCAGACAGCTTTGATATGGAGCTGGAGCATACACCTCGTGAAGTCAAGCCCAACCTTTGGGGCGCAGAACTCGATGCCCTCCGCGAGCTAGAAGGTAACTGGGGGGCGGTCAAGCGCTACATTACCCAGGTGCTGCAAGCCCGTGGTTTAGAAGGGGTAGAAGCTGAAGAGCTGGCTATTTTGCCAGGGATGGATGAAATTTTTAGTCTGGTGCGGATGAAGCGTCACCATGATGAAAATGAGTATGACGTGCTGATTATTGACTCTGCTCCAACGGGGACTGCTCTGCGTTTACTCAGCCTGCCGGAGGTGGCAGGATGGTACATGCGTAAGCTTTACAAGCCTTTTCAGGCGGTTTCTGCCGCGTTACGTCCCTTAGTAGAACCTATTTTTCGACCGGTGGCTGGGTTTTCGTTGCCAACGACTGAGGTGATGGATGCGCCCTATGAGTTTTATGAGCAGCTGGTCGAGCTGGAAAAGGTGCTGACTGACACGGCTACAACATCAGTCCGGCTGGTGACTAATCCTGAAAAGATGGTGCTTAAGGAATCTCTGCGCGCCCATGCCTATCTGAGTCTCTACAATGTGGGCACTGACATGGTGGTGGCGAATCGGATTATCCCTGATACGGTGACCGATCCGTTCTTTAAACGCTGGAAAGAAAATCAGCAGGTGTATCGTCAAGAGATTCACGATGACTTCCGACCGCTGCCGGTCAAAGAGGTACCGCTTTTCTCAGAGGAGATGTGTGGTCTTGCTGCGCTAGAGCGACTGAAAGAGACTATTTACGGAGACGAAGATCCGACGCAGGTTTACTATAAGGAAACAACTCTGCGGGTGGTGCAAGAAGAGAATAACTACAGCCTAGAGGTTTACCTGCCGGGTATTCCAAAAAGCCAGGTTGAGCTGAGCAAGAGTGCGGATGAGTTAAACATTCGCATCGGCAACCACCGTCGCAATTTGGTATTACCTCAGGCGCTGGCGGCTCTGCAGCCTGCTGGGGCCAAGATGGAGGATGACTATCTAAAAATTCGCTTTGCGTCTTTAGGCTAGTTTTGGCTCTTTGTCAGTGATTGGGCAAAACTAGCCATCGCTGCTGGCGTCGACTCCGCTCAGCCCTCGTATTCTCAAAATTGGCTGGTTGAGCGGAGTCAAAACCAGCGGTGTTAGATCTGAAGCAGAAACTTGGGACTTTGAAGTCAATACCAACGACTATCTGTACTTAGTAACTTGGGATAATGGTCGCGTTGCAGAATCCTGGATCGGGGAATTTGAAGTTGATGGTAAAACTATTTTATCTGGAGCCGATGATTGGGAGTATATCATCGGTGGGGACAATCCTTATTTAGCTGACAAGACCACCAATCTGCCGAGTACCGGCTGAAGAGGTGGCGGATGTACCTGAACTCATGGCAATGGTTGGGTTGCTGGCTGTGGGTGCGATCGCGACTGTAAAACGCAAGCATAAGGCATAAACATAAACGTCCAGGTCAAATCAAGCGGCCTGGTCAGCAAAACTTAAATAGCTAGAACAGCTGTGGTGAGATCTATAAAGTCTCGTCGCAGCTATTTATTATCAGCGCGTAGATAATAAAAGGCCGCTACCGTTTTGGCAGAGGCCTAGTGCTGAAGGAACGAGAGATATCTGAAAGAGAGATTGGCATGCCCTGCGCTATTAGCGGACGACAGCTTTAGTGCGAGCATCCAGAGCATCGAGGCGAGTTTCCTGGATATTATCAATAGCCTTAGTCCGGGCATCCAACGCTTCTAGACGAGCGGATTGAATGTTATCAACAGCTTTAGTCTGGTTGTTGAGATGCTCCAGACGCAGCTTGTGAACACCGTTCTTGGTGCGGGCATCCAGAGCATCTAAGCGGGCGGCTTGGATATTATCGACAGCTTTAGTCCGGGCGTCTAATGCATCCAGGCGAGCAGATTGGATATCTTCGATGGCCTTGGTCTGGTTGTTGAGGTGCTCAAGGCGTAGTTTGTGGACGGAATTCTTGGTGCGGGCATCAAGCTCTTCGAGGCGAGCGGATTGGATGTTGAAGCTAGCGGGCTCGGCAGCGGATGCGATGGGGGCAACAGCAGCGGATGCAACCAGAACAGTTAAGGCAGAAAGGATAGTGCGTTTCATGGTTAAGGCTCCTTAGCGAATCGGTGACTTCATTGATTACAAGAATGCGGGAGCTACCTGAATGTCATCTGACCGATAACTGAGGGTTGCTTAAGGCGTTTCTGAGATTAGCTGAGTAAATTTAGTGATGGAAATCACAGAGGTAGTTAGGAGTATTGATTGAATGCAGCCCAATGTCTCTATCTTTAAGCATATCCCCTGACCCAAGGCTGCTCGATTTGAATACTCTGGTACCTACACTAATGATTTGGCTAGGATGGATTTGCTTTTTGATCGCTGAATAATGAATAAACTATTGGGTGGAATTGGGCTACTCAGCCTATCAGGCTTTATGCTTTTGGGCTTTTTTAGAGCCGACCTGAGCAATCAGTCTACCGTCGTTAAGGGCATGACCTTTGGTCTAGGGATAGGTTTACCCATGGCTGCGGGTCTTGGTCTCGTGGGCAGCCATCGTCGCGATCGCAAACTCCTAGCCACCCATATCGTCAATTCTCGACTCCTTGTACTACGTTCAGAAATTCTCAAGCTGGCTCAGCAAAACCAGGGAAAACTCACTGAAATTGAGATCATTTCCGAATTGGGCATTGAACCTGCTGTAGCTAATGAAGTCCTGACTAATCTCTGTAATCAAGACTTAGCCGAAATCGAAATGACTCAATCTGGATTGTTAGTCTATGTCTTTCCCGACATCCAGCAGCTACCCACAAAGCACTCTTCACGAGGGCTGCTTGATGCATAATACAACAGAACCCCAGTACAGCTGTCCTGTATGCCCAGGGCTACCGCTGCAAAAGCTCAAGATTATTCCAAAGGAGAGTAAAAACCGTAGAGCCTGTCTCACCTTGGATTGCTGTCAGCGCTGTGGTGGGGTTTGGTTCGACAAAAACGAAGTAACTCTTTCTAAGCAAATTACATCGCTTCAAGATCGTCAACGCATTACCCAAAAATCAAAAAAAGGACAGATCCACTGCCATCGTTGCGATACTCCGATGGACCGCAATTTGGATCAGTGTCCGGCCTGTGACCAGTACAATCGCATTGCCTGTCCTGTGTGTAAACGGACATTGGCACGTAAACAGCATCGGCAGCTGGCCTTAGATGTTTGCCAGCATTGTCAAGGAGTATGGTTTGACCAGGCAGAGCTGCTGGCTATATGGAATGGACCATTACCGGCCTTTTTAGAAAGTTGCGATCGCACATCAGAGAACAGCTATACCTCCCCCAATTGGACACAGTTTACCGATAGCAATGCCACCACACAAACTACGGTAGAAACTGCTGTAGAGGGTAGCGTGAACCATGTAGCTGCCAATATTCTGTACGATTCAGGTCTCCAAGTTGCCAGCAGCGCGGTCCAAGGTAGTGCTGAAGCAGCGGGCGCAACCATGGAGTCATTAGCAGCGGTGACCAGTGCCGCCTTAGAAACGGCAGGGGAGCTACCCGAGGTCGCCACTGTTGTCGTGGAAGCCACTGCCGAGATGGCCGGTGGACTCATAGAAACTCTAGCCGCAATAATTGCAGCAATGTTTTCAGGATAACGGCTTTAAGGCCAGTTAAACCGAGTCGCTTAAAGGACTTAAATGGACTCTATAAGAAACCCCCACAAACGCTATGGTTCATGGGGGTTTCGGTTTAGATATAAAGTGGAATGCAATAAATCGTTCTTCTATGAGTCCACTCTACGCCAGCAAGATTCCTATGGGAGTCTTTGCAGAACATTCCCATCATTGCCTTACACAACTATCAATTTTTCTTGGTTTATGCAACAGATCACAGCGTAGTGATTGGTTGCACTGGACCATAAGTTTTTGGCAGCGACATCCTGACCGACCGGAACTGTCCAGTTCGTGATCAAATCATTGGTATTACGAATGGCGATCAGACTGCCAAACAGAGTATGGTTGACGTTTTCTTACCGATACTCGGGTAGCAATGGCAAAATATACTAAAGTATCGTGGCAGGATAGATAACTGCAATGACAACGACTACTCAAAAATTCACGTTTGCAGACTACCTGGCCTATGACGATGGCACCAATACCCGCTACGAACTTATCGATGGAGAGCTAATTCCGATGGGTTTGGGCACCGGCAAACATGGAGCCATTATTGAGTTTTTGAACGACCAATTCCGGGATGAAATTAGAAAACAGCAGCTTTCTTGGACATCTAAATCCATGATGATTGGGGTGCGTTCCCCTAGAGGGAGGCGATGGGACACCTCTCGCATTCCTGATATAACTGTTTTACCTTTAGCTCAATGGGAAGCCATGGCAGATCGAGAGGCTGTGATTGATTTGAATGAGCTGCCACCGTTGCTGGTCGTTGAGGTGGTTAGCCCTTCCACCAAAGCTGATGACTATCGGTCTAAACGCTCTGAATATAGTCTGTTGGAAATCCCAGAATATTGGATTGTGGATCCGCTAGATGAAGTTGTCACTCTTTGTACGCTACAGCATCGGTTCTACGATTCAATCGAATTCCGAGGTAGTGAAGGCCTTAACTCTCCCACATTTCCTGATCTTTCCTTAACTGCCATAGAGATTTTTACTACCAAATAATAAGGAGCCCGCGCTGGGTTGAAACGCCAGCGCTAGCTGAGGGTTGTCCGCTAAAGGGACAATTTGGTGTAGAGATGCTGGTAGCCGTTGTGGATCGGTTGAAGCATAGTTGACCGTTACCGTTGTGGAAGCGAACCCTAAAACACATATCCGATGATTGTGTCCCTTCCAGTGGACACCCTTCGGCTAGCCCAGGGTTTCGAACCCTGGGCGGGCTAGCGCTTCCTCATCAGGTGCAAGATCTCAGATAAGCGACTTATCAAATTTTTTAGCTGATGCCAAAATCTGTTGGGGGCTGGCCCTATGCCAGCCCTGCGATCGCTAGAATGTAAAAAACTACGCTTTCTAGTCAACCCGCACTCGTTTGGTCAAAATCGCCATCAGCTCATTGGGTCGCCCGGTGGGCAAGGGTTTACTCCAGTCGTTGGGCTCGGCATAGTTGAGCTTGTGGAGCAGGGCAATAGTATTACGAATGGCGATCAGGCTGCCAAACAGTGTGTGATTGATGTTTTCATACTGATACTCCGGCAGTGACGGAACGATAGACGGAACGTTGGACGCGCCTGCGCCCTGGCTATTGTCTTGAAACATGGGATCTGGTCTCCAAATAGATATGGTGGAGCCAGAACCCAATAGTCAGCGGCTCCGCGAAGATTGTGCAAATCGGAGCGCTGAGCCATAATAGCCGAAGCTTCCGGGATTGCTATGAAATCCGGGAGGTTAGCTGTCAGCAAGGTGGTGGTACACCTGCTGGCAGTGCCAAATATTGAGTTCTGATTTGAGGCAACGACGGTTAATCACAGCCCTAAAACGAACATACGTCCTATGGATGGTGGACGTCAAGTAGTGGTTGAACACAATTTTGATACATTTTTCGACCAATCACCTTTAAATCGCCGCTACAACGATTTGTTATTCTCTGCAATTTTCTTGATACTCACTCTTTTTTTAACAACTATGGGACAAAGACACGTCTTGCACCTCGATAACTATCAAGACTAAGCGCGATTTCAACCAAGCTTTCAACGCATCGCCCGCGATAATCGGGATCGTTGAATAGCCGATCAGCATTGCTAATAGTGAGCACGGGCAATGACTCTTCTGTACTTTCCTCACGCATTACTTGCTCTAGGGAATCTTTGCCCTTCATACTTCGATTGGCTGTCAGCAGAACCATTTGATTTTTCTGAGCCAACCTCCAGACCACCCTATCGTCGCTATCAGTTGGCAAATCGAGTTCATCAAATGTGACGAACTGAATGGACACAATATCAAGCCAACCTTGGCTAGCAATAGCACCGAAGAAAACTAAAGCATGACCTTTGAGATTGTGATCAATCAGACAAATCATGCTGCTGACTGACGTTTGGCTTTAGCAGCCCGCAGTTTTTCCCAAGCAGCTTCGGTTCCTGGTTTTGGTGGATGTAGCGCAATTCGAGCAATTCGCTCACGATTCTGCTCTGCGTAGTACTGCCGAAGTTCTTCGGCTGCTTGGATAACTTGTTTATATTCTGCTTCTACTTCAGCACGGTTTGCCTCAATGTAAGCTAGAGCAGCGTCGATTTGATCTTCAGTTAGCTCGAATAATCCTTGGATAAACTTAGACGGGTATTCAGCTAAGACGTAATCCATCACGTCATAGAGCGTGATACGGGTACCTACGATAGTTAACCCCCGCTCTGTACGAATAATCGCTGATTGATGATCAGGTTTAGGTGTCACCATGGCACTGCTATTTCGAGCTGCTTCAATAATAGCTCAGATATATAAGCCAATTGTTTATCCAATCAAGTAGTCAGTTCTCAGACACGTTTTTAGTAACGACTATCGTTAGTTCAGGCTCTCCATAATTTTCTTGCCCAAGCTCAAGCGAATGATAGGAATGGAAAGTATCACTTTTGTCAGTCCGCGACATCTTCAGAAAGCCGCAGTAAGTGAGTAGGGTGGGAAGAGACTTCTGAATAACGTGGCTTTCTTTGCGATCGCTAGATCTGCACACCATCTAAAAGAGTCTTCTCTTTGCGGCGGTCAAGTATCATCTCAAGCATCCATACTTGCTCATCGACCTCCATTTTTATGATTTGTGCTATGAGTACCCGCTCAATATCCGTCAATTCTTGCCTTGGCTTAGCTACAGTTTCAACTTCTCGAAGCAGTACAGCAATTTTTTGAGATAGGGTGTACTTCTGGCGCTTCAGAGATGCTTGTTTTTGAATCTTATTTGCCTCTTGTTGCATCCATCTCACTTCATCTTCTTGCCACTGATTTTCCAGGATGTTTTTTACCATAGGATTCCATCCATACTTGAATCCTAAAACAGTAGCCATGGTATTCAACTCATCAGGCTGTAAATCAAACTCCTGTTTTAATCTGCCATAAATCCAGCCATCCCTCCATGAACCCGTAACGCGTTCCTTACGAAGGATTTTTAATCGATCTGAAAACTCCTGCCGCATAACTAAAAAATGTTTGCATCAACGATTTCCTGCTTCAGAGTTCACGATTTTTAGATGGACATCAGGAATGATGCACTTGTTGTCTAAGAAACACCTCTAATCCCATAAGCTACCTTGATAATCTAAAGTCCTGATGTAATCCTGATGAATCCAACCAACATACCCTGACCCAGTTAGCGAGTAGGGTGGGCAGAGACTTCTGGATAACGTGGCTTTTTTTGCGATCGCTACATCTGCCCACCATCTTAAAAGAGTTTTCTCATATTGCTAAACGTACGTAAAACAAGGGGTTGGACACTTGCATAGGTGATCGTGGGCAGTGCCCACCCTACTACGGACTGTCTTTCTGGTTTATAAGCTGAGAGTCGGGCAAACCTACGGTAACCAGGGATACTGGCTAAAATCAGGCGGACGCTTTTCCAAAAACGCCTGTTTCCCTTCCGCCCCTTCTTCCGTCAGGTAATACAACAGTGTCGCATTGCCCGCCAACTCCTGTAAGCCTGCCTGACCATCACAATCAGCATTAAACGCCGACTTCAGACAGCGAATCGCCGTAGGACTTTTCTGCAACACCTCCTGCGCCCACTGCACACCTTCCGCTTCCAGCTGATCCACCGGCACCACATGATTCACCAGCCCCATCTCCAACGCCTGGTTCGCATCATACTGCCGACAAAGAAACCAAATCTCCCGTGCCTTTTTCTGCCCGACAATACGAGCCAGATAGCTGGCACCAAAGCCGCCATCAAAGCTGCCCACCTTAGGCCCGGTCTGTCCAAAAATCGCATTGTCCGCCGCAATGGTCAGATCGCAAATCAGGTGCAACACATGGCCACCGCCAATGGCATAGCCCGCCACTAGGGCAATGATCACCTTGGGCATGGATCGAATCAATCGCTGCAGATCGAGCACATTTAAACGCGGAATCCCGTCGTCACCTACATAGCCCGCCTTCCCTCGGACACTCTGGTCACCACCTGCACAAAAGGCATACTTCCCATCGGTATGGGGACCGGCTCCAGTCAGCAGAACCACGCCGATAGACGTGTCTTCGCGGGCATCGCAAAAGGCGTCGTATAGCTCAAATACCGTTTTGGGCCGAAACGCATTGCGTTTGTGGGGACGATTGATGGTGATTTTCGCGATGCCGTTGGCCTTGTGATAAAAGATGTCTTCGTAGGTTTTGACCGATTGCCAATCGACTTGCATGGTGTGTCCGCTGGTTACATTGAATGGAAAGCCACAGCCATTATGTCAGCTGGATGAACAGGACCAATCATTACAAGGCTGTTACAAAGCTCGGTCTCCCCAGTCAAAATCATGGCATCTACGGGAGAATAGTCACCAGAGAAAAACCGTTATATCCATGGCTTACTACTGGTTCAAAGCGTTTCATATCTTTGGTGTTGTGGCCTGGTTCGCAGGTCTTTTTTATCTGGCTCGGTTATTTATCTATCATGTCGAAGCGGACATGGAGATTGAGCCCGCCCAGAGCATTCTCAAAAAGCAGTACAGCATCATGGAAAAGCGACTGTACGGCATTATTACGACACCCGCTATGGTGCTAACGGTGGCGATGGCAGCCGGACTGCTATACGTGATGCCCGAGTATCTGCACCAGGGTTGGATGCATGCCAAACTCGGATTTGTGGGCTTGCTGCTGATTTATCACTTCTACTGCGGGCGTTTGATCAAACAGCTGGAGAAGGGGGAGTGTAAGTGGAATAGCAAAACCCTGAGGTTCTTTAATGAAGGTCCGACACTGCTGCTGGTAGTAATTGTGATGCTGGTGATCTTTAAGAATCAGTTTCCCACCAGTGCGACCACCTGGCTGATTGCGGCCTTGACGGTCCTGTTTTTGGCGACGATTCAGCTCTATGCTCGCAAACGCCGCCTTGATAAGGAGAAAGAAGTAGCGGCGGCGTCAGGCACGGAGCAGGCGCTGTCATCTTAGTTTTGAAAAAGTTTGCCAGGGGCTAAGTATGCAATCTAAAGTTCGCTATGGGCTGTCGATTCTCTGTGCCATTTGTGTTGCACTTTTGCTAGCCGCAGGCACCTGGGCTCAGCCGCTGGCAAAAGTACCGGTTGCCAAAGGAACTGACGGTGCAGTGGCATCAGTGGATCAAGACGCGAGTCGGATTGGCATTGAGGTGCTGCGTCAGGGCGGGAATGCGGTGGATGCAGCTGTGGCTACCGCAGCTGCCCTTGGGGTGACAGAGCCGTTCTCTGCGGGTATCGGTGGCGGTGGATTTATGATGATCTATCTGCACGATCAAGATCGGGTGATTACCCTGGATGGTCGTGAAGAAGCACCTGCAGCGGTGACGGCTGATTTGTTTCGAGACCCTCAAGATCCGGCTAACGAAAACTTGCCGTTTTTTCCTAATCGCATTAGCAGTGGCCTAGCGGTCGGTGTACCAGGTACGCCTTTAAATTGGCAGACTGCCCTATCTCGCTATGGCACCCTGTCGCTATCGGCAGCATTGGCTCCGGCCATTGAGCTAGCTGAGACTGGCTTTACGGTGGATGAAACATTTGCTCAGCAGGTAACGCGTAACCAGGAACGATTTGGGGCGTTTGCTTCGACGCGGCAGCTGTATTTGCCCCAGGGTATGCCGCCAGCGGTGGGGACACAGCTGCGCAATCCAGACATGGCTAAGGCCTATAAACTGCTGGCAAATCAGGGGGTAAATAGTTTTTACCGGGGTGAGATGGCCCAGGCAATCGTGGAAACGGTGCAGGCTCCACCTGTGGTGGACGATCCGCCGTTTACGGTTCACCCTGGAGCGATGACGCTGGGTGATTTGGATCGCTATGAGGTGCGGGTGCGACCGCCTGTGGTGAGCGAGTATCGCGGCTATCGGCTGTATGGCATGGGACTGCCCAGCAGCGGCGGGATTACGGTGGCGCAAACTCTAGAGCGTTTGGAGTCTAAGGATTTAGGCAGTCTAGACCGGGCCGAGGCGCTGCACTGGGTGATTGAGGCTGAAAGGCTGGCGTTTTGCGATCGCAACGCCTACATCGGCGATCCCGAATACGTCGACGTACCGGTCACAGGTTTGCTCGCCCCCAAGTACATCACCGCTCGTCAGCTCCCGCAGCAGGCAGCCCGGCGCTGTACCAAACCTGGCAATCCCCTGCAGCACCAAACCGACCCCAGCCCCAGTCTGACCCAGGTTCCCAGTATCGCCACAAGCAACGCCCAAGAAGGCCTATCCACCACCCATCTAGTCACAGCAGATCGGTTTGGCAATGTCGTTTCTTATACCTTGACCATTGAGTCCACTGG
>NZ_JADEXP010000552.1 GCF_015207065.1 Leptolyngbya cf. ectocarpi LEGE 11479
TGACCGATGTGTTTATCAACCCCACCGCCCGCAGTCTCTGGTGGTCTTTTCCTGAGGAGATTTCATTTACAAAACATATTCTGCCCATCTTCCAACAGTTTAGCGATGCCCAGTGGGTGAACTATGGCTTTTCGGTGCAATTTGGCTACAGTGCTCCCTTTGACTTTACCAATAAAGTATTTCTAAAAAAACTGTCTCAAATTATTCCTTGTCAGCCTGCGAATGAGCTAAAAAAAGATATTTACCAGGAATTTCGACGACAGATTTACGATCAGTTCCGCCTGCCCACCCAAACAGAACCTAAGTTTCAGCCGGATCCTAATTCTCCTACGGTGCAGCTGTGGCCCTGGATGTATGGTGACACGGTACAGCTGGGGGGAGCACCCCAGGATGCAAATCAATACCTGTGTCTAACTAACACACAGCTGATGATGTTAGAAAAATGGGTTGAGGGTGACTTTACCGATGATTTGGAACTGCCCGAGGACGATAGTACCCATGTGGATATCTCTACGCTGTATCACCATACCCACTCCACGCTTGAACAATATCCCACTGCAGAACAACCCTTAGAACTGGATCGGGCGGCCATGCATTTTTGCCTGGGCGGTGCGTTTCATCCAGGCTGCGAGATGACCTGGCCCATGCGCCATGCCACCATGTATCGGGCTCCTTTTCGAATTCGGCCTCGCACAGACAACAATCCTGAATCCAATTACGGTGTCCAGTTAAGCCACAAAGAAGTCATGGATGATAACGGGCCGCTGTATTTTAATGCGCCTGGCGATATCACGCGCTGGATGGCGGTGCCTTGGCAGACGGATACCTCTAGCTGTCGATCTGGTTATATTCCCAAGTATGATCCGTTTTTGCCCACATTCTGGCCTGCACGGGTGCCCAACCATGTGTTGACCCAACAAGATTATGAGACTGTGATGGATCCTAAAAAATCTAAGCAAGAGCGCCTGGAGGCGTTTAACCGACGCGCGGTGTGGTTGCGGGGTCTACCAGGAGAATATCTGGATCAGATTCGTGAGATGATCACAGAGTTTGGCAAGTTGGGGATTGTGGAAAAACGAGAAGGTCCGAAGGATCCTGATTTTCCAGATGTGATCTATGTGGAGTCGGGAGTGGGATATGAAGAGCCAGAATCTCTTCTTAACAACTTGCTCTGTGAGTATATTCCCTCGGCCAATGAGGCGCGCTATTGGCGTGAGCGGCAGGAGCGGTTGGGGGGTGGATAATGTTAACGGCTGAGGTTGCGATCGCAGGTGCTGGTCCAGCGGGTGCGATCGCAGCTCTGGTTCTAGCCCAGGCGGGACGCTTAGTCTGCTTAATTGATGACGTGCAACCCGGCACCCCTAAGGTGGGCGAGTCTCTCCCTGGAGCTGCTCGCCCACTGTTACGAGATTTGGGTCTTCTGGCTCGGGTGGAAGCGGGAGGCCATAGTCCCTGCTACGGTAATCTCTCCGTGTGGGGTTCTCCTCAGGTTATTGAAACGGACTTTATCAGAGATCCCAATGGCTTAGGCTGGCATTTGGATCGGCCCAAGTTTGATCAGTCGTTACGGCAGGCGGCGCTGGAGGCGGGTGTGCAGCGGCAGCTGGCACGGGTTAGGTCGGCCCAGTGGTCTGGTCAGGATTGGTCGGTGGTGCTCACCTCTGGGCAAACGCTGACAGCGCGCTGGTTGTTGGATGCGACGGGGCGGCGGGCGGCGGTGGCGCGACAGCTGGGGGCGCGGCGGCAGCGGGATGATGATTTAGTGGCGGTGGTAACCTGGGTGCCGTCTTGTGCAGAAGATCGAGATACGCGGACGCTGGTGGAAGCGGTGCCCAATGGATGGTGGTATACGTCGCGGTTGCCGGGGGCTGAGCATCAGCGGGTAGTGGTGTTTCATACGGAGCCTAAGATTGCCAGTATTGTGCGACGTCATCCTGAAACCTGGCTGACTTATTTATCCCATGCTCACCATGTTAGTGGGTTGTTGCAGCGTATGCTGACACCGGAGCAGCTGTCAGCGGTCGTTGCTAAGTCTCGGCCATTTGTGCTGACTGAGGCCTGTGGAGCCCGGCTAAATCGCTTTTGGGGAGAGGGCTGGTTGGCGGTGGGGGATGCGGCGCTGTCGTTTGATCCGCTGTCGTCCCAGGGGATTTTTAATGGGTTGTATACGGGGATGCTGGCGGGGCAGACGGTTGATGCGGTGTTGGCAGGGCAGGAGAACGCGCTGCAGGGGTATACGCAACAGTTGGAAAGTATTCGGGCGGCGTATTTGCAGCACCATCGGGTGTTTTATCAGGCGGAAGAGAGATGGTGCGATCGCACATTTTGGTCCCAACGTTAAAATCAGTTTATATATTTATGCTTAAATTTTAGCTAACGTTTAGGAAGAACCTGAATAATGTCCTGCTCAATCAAGTCTTGGAGTCCCAGAATAATCTGACGATCTGAAGCAGCTGTTATAACAGTCTCTCTAAAGGTTGTGATGATTTGATAGGCCGGTTTTGGCTG
>NZ_JADEXP010000553.1 GCF_015207065.1 Leptolyngbya cf. ectocarpi LEGE 11479
TCGTAGCTCATTGGCGGCGACTGAGCTGGTGAGATCGGCGGTGCGGAGTTTGTTTTGTAGCTGTTGCAGGACACCGCCTGATTCGGCAATCAGGGTGGATAGGTTGGCTAGCTGGGCCTGGCGGGCGTCTTCGCCCTGCTGGGCGAGGGCGATGTTGCGTTTGAGGCTATTGGCGAGTTTGCCCCACTGTTCCTGGGCGATGCCCTTGCTGTTGCGAACCTTGATTTCGGCTTGTTTGAGCTGGCGGCTGAGGTCGTCAACGGAGAGCAGGGCGTCATTGCCTGCCATCCGGAGCGCTAGCTGGTCAATTTTTTGGGGGAGTTCCTGGGTGCGATCGCACGCATACTGCACCGTGCCCAATAGCTCCATCTGATTGCTAGCCGTCAGCAGCTGTGTCGCTTCTTGATTGAGTTCATCCGCCCGTGCTCCCAGATCCACCGCCTGCTCCCGCACCTGCTGAAATTCGCGATTGAGTTCTTTATTGGTCAGCTCTACTCCGTCAGGTTCGCGGGTTTTGAGCAGGGCAGCTCCTACGGTTGCGATCGCAACTGCACCCGGTATGGCCACCACGCTGGGTAAGCGTCCTAGACGCACGCCACCCACCAGAAAAATGCCCCCTGCCAGCACCGCTAGGGGATACTGCAATGGATTCGCTAGCTTCATCGATGCTCCTAAACCCCTAAAACTCCACCTGCAAATCGGCCATTAGCTGGGCAATGGTGGCCGGATCGCCCTTACGATAGTACCCCCCATTTAGCTGGGCAATCTGCTCTAGAGCCTGGGGGTTAAACTCCCCTTCCTGGCCATAGCCCACTGTAAAAAAGGCAATTCGCTGGTCTGAGGAAAACCCACTTTTAGAAAGCTCCTGGGCTAGCTGCTCCAGGCTGATATTGGATTCTGAGTCTTCACCATCGGTGAGCACCAGTACCGCGTTAATCGCCTCAGCCTTAAGATTTTCAGAAAGCCAGTTACGGGCCGCTAGGGCCGAATCGTAGAGACGTGTACCGCCATCGGCCTGCAAACTCGTAATAAACTGCAGCCCCCGAGCCTTACCCTCAGCCGTGCCATCCACCAGCACCGGCTGACGAATATCGCTATCAAAGTCAATCAGCGCCACCTGGTCTTTTGGCCCCAGAGCATCAATGTAGGTTTTGAGGGTATTTTGCACCGACGGCAGCTTATTACCCTCCATAGACCCGGAGGTGTCCACCACCACCACCACCAAAGAAGACTTCTTGGCCACCTGACTCCAGGTAGTCAGCATGGCCTCAGCCACCTCTGGGGCCGGGGGTCGGTAGGAATCGTAGCTAGCCTGGGGGTCAACGCCAAAGCTGGGGCTAAATTTAGGTCCTAGCGCTATCCCTGGTGCGCCGGGGCGCAGCCCTAGATTCATCGCAATTTCCTGGGCAGGCGGAGTCTGAAAATAGGCCAGAATTTGGTCAGCGGCTTCTTTCTCTTGGTCGCTAACCCAGGGGGCATTGGGAACAATGCCGCGCATGTTGGAGGTAAAGGTGGACTTGGGATACACCGCTTCATACCGAGTGCCGCCAGGGGGCAGATCGGTATTAGCAGCAATCACCGAAGACTCGTACACCGAACCGACGGAAGCCCAAAACGGCCCGTTTTCTACCATGGACTGGGCCAGGGTAGACGTGGATTTACCATAGCGGGTGATCTTGCTCTGGATTTGCTGTACCGCTGCCTGCTGTTGCTGCACATCTGCTGTGGTCAGCTCCTCTGGCCGTTTGCCTGACACGGAGGCAAACTGGGCTACTAAGGTTTGTAACCCAGAATTGGAACGGGTGGGAGCGGTATGAACGTAGTAGATCGGCTGATCGGGACTGCTAGCATCCAAATCCTTATGGGTTTGGGCCGTGACTAATTTGGCAAACAAATCATCCACCTGGCGCAGCCCCGGAGCCAGGTCCATCGGCACCATAAAGACCATGGGGCTATTGGCCAACAGTGGCGAGTCAGTAATGGCTGGAATATAGTTTTGACCAGGTACCAGCTGTTCCATCCGATAGATCAGCTGGTTTTGATAGATTTCACCATCCACCGACAGAATTGTGGGAAACGCTGGGTCATCGGCTGTAATCGCCCCCTGCTGCAGCTGCTGAGCCAGGGTGACAGTATTTTCAACCACGTCACCGCTGCCTGCAGCTTCACAACTCATATGAAAGGCGTCACCGCTGGTGAGCTTAGGGTTAGTTTGGTTAAACTGCTCTGCCGTCTGGTCACAAAAGTGGTGCAGGGCACTCCCCACCAGCAGCTTAACTTCAAACCCCCGCCCCCCGCCGGAACTGGTCCCGCCGTTACAACCGGCTAACAGTAGACCACCGGCCAAGGAACTAGAAATAACACGAACAAACTTTTTCAATCGGCTCTCCATAGCTGCCAACGTGACATTACCAATAGCTACACAATAGTTGATATCAATTCCGATTTATCCTGCCCACTTGTTACGCACAAATCCCCGACATTAGGCCTGTCGCTTGTA
>NZ_JADEXP010000023.1 GCF_015207065.1 Leptolyngbya cf. ectocarpi LEGE 11479
AGCAATGCCTGCAACGTCTTTGGCATTGGCACCCCAACCGTGGAGAAGAACGATTAGACGGCTGGCGTTAGATTCACCAGCGGACAGGGCATGAAGTGACATAGGCAGCAGTTGTGAGCAGACGGGTCGCTACGGATTTTACCGTAGACCTGAAAGCAGCCTATTGCTCCTTATCCTATTGCTAGAAAGCCTGGGGTCCATAGGTTATCGCAATGATAGCGAGATTGATGCGATATTAAATGACTGCAGCATGCCATCGACAAGACAAAATCAGCAATGCCCCCCCACAAGACCATAGAAGCTAGCACGATTGTAAGTACATCTGACCAGATAAATTTCATCAATACTGCACAAAGCCATAAAGGTCACTGCATTTGAAGCTATAGATGCCTTTGGGAGTTCCATGGGCTGTTGAGTCTTATTACATAGCTATGCAGTATTCCTTTTTTCAGAATGTGGTTCTCAAGACGGCTATGCCCGCTGTCTTACTGTCTCTTGTTTGGCAATCTCAGCAGCTGCCAGCCCGTGGAAATAGTTTGCCCGTTGCACAGTCTGCGGCTCAATCTAAAGTAACCTCCGCCCAAGGCTGGAATTCTGTGCTGCATGTGGCCCGTCTTTCAGAGCGTAGTCAGCAAAGCCTGGTCTTGCAGTTGGAAGTACTAAATAAGCCTCAGACAACCTATGCTAATGCGGTCTATCAAGTGTTTGCTAGAACTCGCGGTGGTCGCTGGCAGGAAATCCATACCAACCGAGGCGCGCGTTTGATTGAAGCCGCTAGTGGTAACTATGTTCTAACCTCTGAGGTCATTTCCATCGCCGAATTGGAAGAAGAACTGCGAGCGGAACTGGGCGATGATCTGCGTCTAGACGATGTGGAAATCAACTGTATTGCATCGGTCCGCTATGACCTAGCCGGTGGCGGACGGGATATCCGAGAAAGCTTTTCCTATAAGCAAAGCTATACGAGTATTGTCACCACGACTACAACCGAAATCACTCAAATCGTTGGATCGTCTACGGCTGTAGTCAATGACCACTGGGAAGAGCGTGGCGATCACAGACGCAACGGTCGCCGCCGTCGCCGCAACTGTAATCAAGGTATCGGGAATGGTCCCGAAGGCTGTGACCCAGGCAACTCTCGTCCCCACGGTGGTAGCAACGATGAGGGAGGACGTAGACCTGGTCGGCGGCGCTAAGGTTTTGTCAGCTTGGAGATCTGCTGAGTTCAGTCTCCAAGCTAGATCCATAATTTAAACCAACTGCTGCTGTCTGGTTTCGCTTAGCTCTATTGAGCTTTTATAGGTGGCAGCATATCGGCAATTTGAAGGGTCAAATCATCAAAGGCCAGAGGCGATACTTCTAAGTCATATTTCAGGCTAGAGTCTGCTACTTCAATAACGAGCAAGACTTCGCCAGGACTGGGATGGTGGGTGCTATAGGTCAGTGGGTCACGCACAGCATAGTTCCAATTTGCTACAGTTCAGACAAGTATTTGATTACGGGATGCAAGTAGCATGACTATTGCAACTCAGTCGCTGACACTTGAGACGTTTCTGGAATTGCCAGAAACTAAGCCTGCATCCGAATTTATTCAGGGCCGTATTTTACAAAAGCCGATGCCCCAGCACAGTCTGCTGCAAAGTACGCTTTGCGAAACGATTAACCAGGTGGCGAAAACGACCGGGCTAGCAGCCGCGTTTCCAGAGCTGCGCTGTACGTTTGGTGGGCGTTCTATTGTGCCAGATATTTCAGTCTTTCGTTGGGACCGTATTCCCCTGACCGAGACCGGTCGGATTGCTAATCGATTTTTGATTCCGCCAGACTGGTCTATTGAAATCTTGTCACCGGATCAAAGCCAAACCCAGGTACTCAGAAACTTATTGCACTGCATTGAGCATGGCAGCGAGCTGGGCTGGTTGTTAGATCCGTCGGAAGATAGCGTCCTGGTGGTTGATAGCGAGCAGCGCATCCAGATTGTGACAGGTGAAGCGGAGCTGCCAATGTTAACGGATGTGGATTTATCCCTAACAGCTACGGATGTATTTGGTTGGTTGACGTTGAATTAAAAGGAAGTACTGGATGACGCTCTTTGGTGTTAAAGGGTAGGAATAAGCCTTACCCTAGCGGGCTGTTGATTGAGTATTTGAGGAATAAAAACGTGCGTCTGCGTTCTACCCTGGTAAGGTTGACCACCCCAAGAACGCAGAAATCCCATGACACGCTTAGCGCTGCTTAGTGCATCTGACAAAACAGGAATTGTCGATCTGGCCAAGGCACTGACCACAGAATTTGACTTCGACATTATCAGCAGCGGCGGCACGGCTCGCACCCTCACCGAGGCCGGTATTCCCGTCACTAAAGTCTCTGACTACACGGGCTTTCCCGAAATTCTAGGCGGACGTGTCAAAACCCTACAGCCTCGTATTCATGGGGGTATCCTCGCTCGCACTGATAATCCTGACGACCAAAAGGACCTGACCGATAACGACATTCGCCCCATTGATCTCGTCGTTGTCAACCTTTATCCCTTCGAACAGACCATTACTAAGCCTGACACCACGCTGACCGATGCCATTGAAAATATCGACATCGGCGGCCCTACCATGCTGCGATCGGCGGCCAAAAACCACGCCTACCTGACCGTGCTGTGCGACCCGGCTCAGTATGAGGGCTACCTAAGTGAACTACGGACCAATAACGCTCAGCCATCTTCAGAATTTCGGGCTGACTGTGCGCGTCAGGTGTTTTGGCATACGGCTACCTATGACCAAGCGATCGCAACTTACCTAACCGCACAATCCGACGGCACCACCAGCCAACGGTTTGCCCTCAGCGGCAGCCAAAAGCAAACTCTACGCTACGGTGAGAACCCTCACCAGCCAGCCGTCTGGTATCAAACCGGTAGCCAGCCCAGCGGTTGGGCCGCTGCCGAAAAACTCCAGGGTAAAGACCTCAGCTATAACAACCTGGTCGATCTTGAAGCAGCCCGCCGCATCATCGCAGAATTCCCCAGCGAAAACGGTCCTGCAGCTGCCGTGCTTAAGCACACAAACCCCTGTGGCGTCGCCATTGGTGACCCCATGGCAGCCACCTACAAACGGGCCTTTGAAGCCGATAACATCTCAGCCTTTGGCGGCATCGTTGCCCTCAATCAAACAATCGATGTGGAGACAGCTGAGTCGCTAACCCAAACATTTTTAGAATGCGTTGTCGCACCGGGCTGTGACCCAGCAGCTCGGGAAATCTTAGCGAAGAAGAAGAATTTACGAGTGCTGGTGCTGCCGGACTTACTCAACGGACCTAGCCAGACGATTCGGGCCATTGCTGGCGGTTTTTTGACCCAGACATCTGACGATATTCAAGAAGATGTCCGCCAGTGGAAAATTGTGACCGAACGACAGCCGACGGCAGCCGAGCTGACAGAAATGCTGTTTGCTTGGCGTGTGGCTAAGCATGTGAAGTCCAACGCCATTGTGGTTACTAATAAAAACACCACCGTGGGGATTGGTGCTGGTCAAATGAACCGGGTGGGTGCAGCAAAAATTGCTTTGGAACAAGCCGCCGAAAAAGCAGCCGGCGCTACGTTGGCCAGCGATGGCTTTTTCCCATTTGATGACTCAGTACGCACCGCCGCCGCCGCCGGTATTAAGTCAATTGTGCAGCCAGGGGGCAGTATCCGTGATGCAGATTCGATCAAAGCGGCGAATGAGCTAGGGGTGATGATGGCGCTGACAGGGACCCGGCACTTTTTGCATTAGAGCTAGTACACCGCTGGGTTCGACTTCGCTCACCCAGCTACAACTTCGCTCACCCAGCTATGGCTCGTGTTCAGTATTCAGCGGCCTTGGAATTTGAAATAGTCGAGGGGTGAGCGAAGTCGAAGGTATCGAGGGGTGAGCGAAGTCGAACCCCGGTGCCTAATTTCCCTTTAGCCACTTTTGCCCCTTAAGACGCTGTATCACATACATCACCATCAAATCCAAGGTGATGCGCCGCTCATCGCCCATAAACTGCTCGATGGTGCTGGGGGTGGACCCATTGGTTGCAAACGAATAGACCTTAGGTCCCTTAATGCTTTCTTCAAGAAAGGCAATGTTAAACTGTCGCGCGCCCTCAGCCCAGCGGCCAATCACCTGAGGGTAACTATCCTTGTCTACACCGATCACGTTGATGGGCTGCGTCTCAAAAGACAGCTGCAAGTCGTCCAGACCGTCTTCTTTGCCTAGGGCTGTTTCTACAGCAGGTAGAAAATGCTGTTCGATAAACTCAGCAAACGGTTTGTCTTCTAGCTTGGGTGGCTTTTCTTTTTTAGCTTTTGCAGGTGCCTTATCAGCGGACTTGGCCGCAGAGGCCTTAGGAGTCGACTCGTCTGCCATGCTTTTATCTATTTGTTTGGGTTCGAAGCATCGGTTAGCTCCAAACCAGGTCTTTTTTATAGTAATGGAACACCTCCCTAGAAGACAGATTCTAAAGGAGGCATTCGTAACTATTCAGTGAGTTGAGTCTAACTGAAATCGTTCTAGGACATCACACCGGCAATGGCTTGACGTACGGTGGCGGCATCTGACTGTTTGCTGACAGGCTCTAAACCAATAGCTTCTAAGTCAGCGTCTACCATCAGTTTGACCAAGCCTGGGAAGTCAATGGAAGGCTTCCACTTGAGCTTTTCTTGAGTATTGGATGGATCACCGATTAAGATATCCACCTCAGCAGGGCGAAGATAGCGAGGGTCAAACTTAACGTAGTCATGCCAGTCTAGATTGACGTAGGCAAAAGCAATGTCTAGAAATTCTTTAATGGTGTGGGTTTCGCCTGTCGCCACGACATAGTCACCGGGTTCATCCTGCTGCAGCATCAGCCACATGGCCTTGACGTAGTCTTTGGCGTATCCCCAGTCCCGTTTGGAGTCTAGGTTACCGAGGTAAAGCTCTTTTTGACGACCAGCCACAATCCGGGCAACGGCACGGGTAATTTTGCGAGTTACAAAGGTTTCACCGCGACGGGGGGACTCGTGGTTAAACAAGATGCCATTACAGGCAAACATGTTGTAAGACTCACGGTAGTTAACGGTTTGCCAGTGGGCATAGACCTTGGCGCAGGCATAGGGGCTGCGGGGGTAGAAAGGCGTGGTTTCTTTCTGGGGAATGTCTTGAACCTTGCCATACATTTCAGAGGAACCAGCCTGGTAAAAACGGACTTCCGCATGGGTGCGCTGCTGATAGTCACGAATGGCCTCCATCAGACGCAGTGCTCCCATGGCTACCGTATCAACGGTGTACTCTGGTGAGTCAAAACTGACGCGCACGTGGGACTGAGCGCCAAGATTGTAGACCTCATTGGGCTGAACCTGCTCTAAGATGCGCCGTAGCATAGTGCCGTCATTGAGGTCACCGTAGTGGAGAAACAGGCGGGCATCATCGCTATGGGGGTCAACATAGATATGATCGATGCGATCAGTATTAAATGTTGAGGTTCGGCGAATAATGCCATGGACCTCATAGCCTTTTTCTAATAGAAGTTCTGCAAGATAAGACCCGTCCTGGCCTGTAATCCCTGTAATTAGCGCCCGCTTAATCTGCGTCATATTGTCGGCTTCCTTCATCTATAAAAATTGCTAGTAGATAGTCTCAATTAACCCAAAATATGGGAATTGAGAGATGCTCTCATAATGGGTTTAATTTTTTGGTCATCACTACGTTAGCTTTAAAAAAATGTCCTTAAATCAAGAAAGTGTAAGGGGCGTATAAACCAAAAGAGGTTTTAGGCTCTGCGATCGCGTTCGATATCGTAGATTGCTTTTTCCCAGCACCATTGCTCAGAGCGATCGGGATTTTGAGATCGCACCCGCTGCACCAAGCGCGCCGCCACCGATTGATTGCCATTCACCAATCGCATCAGCCGCTGTCGGGTGGCCCGAGACACCCCCGATGAACCCGTGGGTAAAGACGGCGCTGTAAACCGAAGCGGCAACCGATACCCTGTCAGCCAGCAAAAAACCGCCATCACCAGTACCATGGCAAAAATGACTGAAAAGATGGATGACATAATCGATTTCCTCGAGTTTTACTTGCTTAATTACCTCTGAACTCACGATGAACTCAGTTGTTAGCAATAGCCAGTCAGTATTGGATTTTTGGTTTGGCTCACCAGCGGATAGCTTCCGCAAACAATGGTTTCGCAAAGATCCTGATTTTGATGCTCAGATCAAAAACCAGTTTTTAGATCTGTATTGGGCTATGGTAGCGTCCTCGGCTGAACCCTGGCTGAGAACGGCTAAAGCCAGCCTAGCTCGGATTATTGTGCTAGATCAGTTTGCCCGCAATATGTTTCGAGATACGCCCCAGAGCTTTGCAGCCGATCCACTGGCCCTGACTACAGCAGCCACAGCCATCGATCGAGGCTATGGAGCTGAGCTGCTACCTGTAGAGCGCATGTTTCTCTATCTGCCCTTTGAACATAGTGAGAATTTGACCCACCAAAACCAGTCCGTAGCGTATTTTGAGGCGCTGGTGTCACAGACACCGGATCTCGCCCATGTTTTAGACTATGCCCGTCGTCACCGCGACGTCATCGCTCAGTTTGGCCGCTTTCCCCATCGGAATAAAATTTTAGGACGTCAGAGCACTGAGGCAGAGCTGACGTTTCTTAAACAGCCGGGGTCTCGGTTTTAGGTTTTTCGTATTCAATTTCAACGGTCATGTGGACATTGCCTCGGGGCTGAAAATCGCCCTTGATTTTGAACTTTAAAGGATCGGCTACTGCCAAAAAATCATCCATGATCTGGTTGATTGATTCCTCATGGGAAATGTAGCGATCGCGATAACCATTGATATAGAGCTTGATAGCTTTTAGCTCGACTACTTTTTCGTTGGGGGTATAGGTAATGTAAATAGTGGCAAAGTCAGGATAGCCAGAAAAAGGGCACTTGCAGGTAAACTCCGGCAGCGTGATATTGACGTCATACTGGCGACCTGGCCGAGGATTTGGAAAGGTGATGAGCTCGTTTTCCTCAATCGCTCGCTCGCCGTACTTAATAGTCTCGGCAGGGGCACTGTCAGGAAGAGATGAGTTAGCCATAGATTGAAGAGAAAGGGGACCGTTCAAAAAACAAAATATGCAGAGTGGTGATTTTGCGAGAAACGGGGTACAACTAGACGTGCAATTATATGGGCTATTGGTCAATTAGCAGAGCGCTATCCCAGATGTAATTGTGTCTATAAACAGGGTTCTACAACAGGCATGCCTCACTGCGTTCGATCAAGCAACCAGAGCAAACGGCACCTGTTCACCATTCAAAGAACTTAGAGCAAATACTTGACGAATTGCATTGACGTTGCTCTAATTTGAACGACCCGATAGGGCGGTTTCCCGACTGTTTCCCGACTAGCTGCTAGTCGCCTTTGGTAAACAGCTTAGGGCAGCTGACTTGTGTTTCTATTGGAGATTTTTGGAACCGCTTATGAATCCTTCCCACAATGCTGACTCAGCGAGGAATCCGATGAGATCAGACTCCAGCTATGCTCCCTCAGTGCCTGTGTCAGTCTATCGCGAGTTGGCTGCCGAACTGCAGGCTACCAAGGCGATGGTGGATTCACTGAGTACTCAAAATAATCACCTCACCAATCAAAATCACCTGCTACGTCAAAACATTCATCAGATGGTACAGGTGGCGCTTCAGCTGGGTCACCATGCAGGTGTGGCTCATCCTGCCGAGGCCGAGATGACGTTCTCAACACCTCCTGTACAGACTCCTCCGGTCTACCCCCCCGTAGAACAGCTCCTAGAACCCCAATCAGTGATGCCGCCAGTGGCAGAGCCTGGTTCCTCTCAGCGTCCTAGGAAGGCTGAACTCTCTAAAATATTTACCGAGCAATCTGGAGAAAAGCGCCGCTACAGCCTGGAGTCAACGGTCAATGGCAGTATGAGCACCCTCTGGTTGATTGCGTCCATTGCCATTATTATTTTGACGGCATTTGGCGCAGGCTTTTTAATCATGCGTCCTTTGATCAACGATCGTTAGCCTGGCAGGCAGGTCGTGGCTGATGGCCCCTATTCCCCAAATCCGTTAAGGGATGTGGGAAGTTCGTCATCGCTTTGATCAAGTTGTAATCTAAAATTGACTACGCAGCAGATGCGTCACACCGTATCAATTGTTACGGTAAAACGTCTGCCTAACTCGCTAAACCTTGATATTGTGGTCCAATTTGAATGAGTTGGACCGGTGTGTGGAGCTTATAGATTTCCATGAAAAAAATAGAAGCTATTATTCGTCCCTTTAAGCTTGACGAAGTTAAAATCGCTCTGGTGAATGCCGGTGTCGTCGGCATGACGGTGTCTGAAGTGCGAGGGTTTGGTCGGCAGAAAGGCCAGACTGAGCGTTATCGGGGCTCCGAGTACACCGTTGAGTTTTTACAGAAGCTCAAGGTTGAAATTGTGGTGGATGACGAGCAGGTGGATGCCATTGTTGAGCAAGTGATTGCAGCGGCTCGGACTGGAGAAATCGGTGACGGTAAGATTTTTGTGACGCCGGTTCATGAAGTTGTACGTATTCGTACTGGCGAGAAAAACGCGGCAGCTGTCTAGTGTCGTCTGGCAGGCCATCGATTGATGAATTCTTAGCTGGCTACGGTCGGTTTGGAGTCAATCTGGGGCTATCACGTATTGAGAAGCTGCTCGGTCGTTTGCATCATCCTGAGCAGCAGGTGCCCATTGTCCATGTAGCTGGCACGAATGGTAAGGGGTCAGTCTGTGCCTATGTGGCGTCGGTATTGTCAGAGGCAGGGTATCGGGTAGGTCGCTATACGTCACCCCACCTAATTGGTTGGAATGAGCGCATCTGCCTTAATCAACGGCCCATTACCGATGAATCACTGTGGCAACATCTGAGGGCTGTAGTCGCCGCCATTGATGGTGAGGATTCGGCAACGCCGACTCAATTTGAGGTGTTTACGGCGGCGGCCTGGTCATACTTCGCGGCTGAGGCTGTGGATATTGCTGTCATTGAGGTGGGGTTGGGGGGCCGTTTGGATGCGACCAATGTGTGCCCTGAGCCATTGGTGAGTGCCATTGTCTCCCTGAGTCGTGAGCATTGGCAGCGTCTAGGCCCGACGCTGGCGGATATTGCTCGGGAGAAAGCAGGTGTGATCAAACCGGGGCGACCTGTGGTGATGGGTCCGCTACCGATGGCGGCTGATGCCGTCGTACGGCAGCGAGCTACGGAGCTGGGCTGTCAGCTCTATGAGGTCACTCCGGCCACGACAACGGCAGCAGACCAGTGGCGCAGTGGGATTGACGGTGAGTGGATTGACTACAGGTCGGGTCTGCTGGGGGAGCACCAGCGGGTCAATAGCGGGATTGCGATCGCAATCCTCCAGCTACTCCAGCAGCAGGGCTGGCACATTTCCACCACAGCTATCCAAACAGGCATGGCTGCAACCCAATGGCCAGGACGTCTGCAATGGCTGCAGTGGCAAGGGCAACAGCTGTTGATCGACGGTGCCCACAATCCAGCGGCTGCCCAAATGCTGCGCCGCTATGTCGATCAGCTACCCCAGCCGGTTACCTGGCTGATGGGGATGCTAGCCACCAAGGATCACGAAGATGTCTTTGCGGCCTTATTACGCCCTGGGGACACGTTGCACCTGGTGTCCGTACCAGGACATCAATCCGCTGCCCCGACAGCTCTCGCCCTGCTAGCCCAGAATGCATGTCCCCAGCTGGCCGCCACCCACTCCCATGAAACATTAGAAGCAGCATTAACGGTGGTGGCTGATGCTGATGCCCCCACCAAAGTGCTCTGCGGCTCGCTATACCTGATTGGTGATTTTCTAGCCCAAAGCCGCTAGACAACCTAGACAACTTAGACAAACCCGTGAGCCGCTAGTTCAGGAAACAGGCTTGCTTTAGGAACGCCACCCAATCTAATCGATACGGCTAGAGAGCCTAACGGTTATCCCACTCAGCCGCTGCATCTGCGATGGCCTCATCCACAGTTTTCTCGCCCAGCATGGTCGCCTGCAGGTTATCGTATATGGCCTTTTGCAGCTTTTTCACATCCTCTAATGCGGGAATTAATACCTCTGCATCGGCCAGCTGACTGGCACTAACAGTACGGGCAATTTCTATGGATGTAGCTCCGTCAGGCGCTGTGGTCAAGGTGCTATCGACGGCGGCGGCGGTGGATGGCAAAACATTGGCGGCCTGGGCAAAGGATACCTGATTGTCATTGTTGGTGACATACAGGGCAAACTTGACCGCTGCTTCCGGTACATCGGTGGAACGGGGGACCAGTAGGTTCATGGCAGCCACATTTTTTTTACCCGTCTTGCCTGTAATTTGGGGGGCTGCCTGGGTAGCCTCAGCGATGTCTGGCGCGTTGTTGGCGATATTAGCGAGGGCTTCGGCTCCGGAAGAGAGAAAGGCGGTTTCCCCTGCCTGGTATAGCTCAATAGCACGCCGATGCCCCTGGGTTAAGACCTCGCGGGGCAGTAATTCTTGCTGATAGAGATCGGTCCAATATTGAAAAACAGCTTTACCGTCAGGGGTATTAAACGCAGCGTTGCCGTCCGCATCTACCAGAGGCACACCCATTTGGATAAAGGACTGTAGAACATCAGCGGCATCTTCGGGTACAAAGCTAATAAAAAAGGCGTACTTCCCCGTTGTTTCCTTAATCTGTTTAGCGGCAGCGGCCAGTTCCTCATAGGTGGCGGGCGGTTCGCTGATGTCGGCCTGCTCCAGTAGCTCGGCATTAAACAGCGTTACTCGGGTGGTGAGATACCAGGGAAAGCCAAAACTATCCCCGTTAAGGGTGGTCGCCTGCCAAATTTTAGGCAAGTAGATGGCCTGCTCCTCGGCACTGAGCTGATCGTCAAGGGAAAGCCAGGCATTGCGGCTAGCTAACTGGGACGCAAAGTCAGGATTCAAGTTAACGACATCGGGAGCGGTGCCCGCCGACACCGCCGTTAAAATTTTGCTTTGCATGTCAGACCAGGGGACATCGACCCAAACCACATCCACCTCTGGATTAGCTGCTTCAAACTCGGCAATCAGCTGGTCAAAATAGTCGGTGAACTTGGGCTGCAGCTGCATGGTCCAAAATTCCACCTCCTGCTTCCCAGACTGCTCAGGACTACTGCCACCACAGCCTGCGATCGCAAGCACTATCCCGGCAGCGGCCCAGGATGCCATGCGTGATAAAAAGTGCCGACGTTGAGACAGTTTCATGATGGTTTTTTGCTTGCCCGGTCAGTTATGCCTAGAAATTATGCCTAGGGAGGTGTGCAGACACTGTAGACCAAGATGGTCAAATTGGGTGAACAGAAAGCTAATGCATCTTTACTCGAGCTGCACAGTCTTGAGCGCGATCGCGAGCCTGTTCTACGGTATCGCCTAAGGCTAGGGCCACCCCCATCCGCCGATTGGGATAAGCGCGAGGCTTGCCAAACAGCCGTAGCTTGCTGCTGGGGACGGTGAGGGCCTCCGCTATCCCGGTAAAGGTAGGGCCATTGCTGGCGACGCTAGCCAAAATCACCGCTGAGGCACCGGGACGAATTTGTTCGATTTCACCGATGGGTAACCCGGCAATCGCCCGCACGTGGAGTTCAAACTCCGACATGTTTTGGCTCACCATGGTGACCATGCCGGTGTCGTGGGGGCGGGGGCTGACTTCGCTAAAGTAAACGGTCTGTTCCTGGGTTGGATCACCAGCAATAAACAGCTCCACGCCAAATAGCCCTACACCGCCCAGAGCGTCAGTGATCGCCTTGGCAATCTGCTGACACTGGGCCAGGGTCTCTACACTGAGCCCGCAGGGTTGCCAGGATTCGCGATAGTCGCCCGCTTCCTGACGGTGGCCAATGGGGGGACAGAAGTGGGTGGTGGGCGTAGCACCCGCTATTTGGGGATGAGATCGCACCGTCAGCAGCGTAATCTCGGTGTCAAAGTCGACAAATCCTTCGACGATGACACGCTGGTCTTTGCCACGACCGGCTTCAAAGGCATAGGTCCAGGCGGCGTCCACATCAGCGGCGGTTTTGACCAGGCTTTGACCTTTGCCAGATGAACTCATCACGGGTTTAACCACACAGGGTAAACCGATGGTTGCGATCGCATCGCGGTATTCCGTCTCAGTGGCGGCAAACCGATAGGGGGATGTGGGTAACCCCAACTCCTCAGCCGCCAGCCGCCGAATCCCTTCACGGTCCATGGTTAACCGTGTGGCCAAAGCTGTAGGTATTACCCTCCAGCCCTCTGTCTCCAGCTCAATCAGAGTTTCTGTGGCCAGCGCTTCCACCTCCGGCACAATCAGGTCGGGACGTTCTTGCTCCACCACCTGTTTAAGCGATTGGCCATCCAACATACTCAGCACGTGGGCACGATGGGCCACCTGCATGGCGGGCGCATTGGCATAGGCATCCACCGCAATCACTTCAATACCCAGCCGGATTGCCTCCAGGGCCACCTCACGCCCCAACTCCCCAGAGCCCAGCAACAGCATACGTTTACCGCTAGCCGAGAGAGGAGTCCCCCAGACGACATTCCCAGGCTGATCTGCCACTTTTGCCATAATTATTCAGAAAAAAACCAACTTTTTTTAGAAATCGTGTGATCAATTTAGCCAATTGCGTGTAATATCGCTCGTAAAAAATCATCTTCTCTCAAACAAAATTGAAGCCGAGCCCAAAGCTCGCCAACCTAAAAAAGTTAAAAAGTAGGCAATCAGACACTGATGTTAAAACCTGAGAACAAAATCAAGTTGATTTTTTATGCGATTAACAATCTGCAATAAAATCTGCTAAGAAGATTCAATAAAGTCGTTAAAGCACCATGAGATCAGCCATTTAGCCATGGAGCAGACTCTTCTGCAGTCAATTTTTTTCGTTTGTAAGGTGGCCTAAAAATACAAATCAAAAAATGTACATTTTGTTAGCTTTTTAGGGCAGTATTGACACCAACCTCTGTATTGTTTGGCAGTAGCTAGCCATTTCTGCACAAATTGTGTACGATGCGTTAGCAAAAAATCAGACTAAAAAATTAGGCTCCGTCAACCGAAAAAACGTTTAGGCTATGCCTAACCGAAATTAGCTGGCTATGCCTAACCGAAATTAGCTGGCTATGCCTAACCGGAATTAGCTGGCTATGCCTAACCAAAAACCGCTCGACTATGCCTAACTAAGAAGTGCTCAGCTATGCCTAACTCAGATTACTTAGCTATAACCTAATTAAAAATTGATGGGCTATGTCTAACTGAAATTGCTCGGCTCCGCCTAGTTCAAATTGCCTTCCATGACCCGATAACATTGTGACCGGATAATGCTGTGAATAGTTTAAAGTCGCTATTTTCAAGAAAACCCCCAGGCGTTGGTGTTGAACTCACGCCCGAACGCGTCAACGTAGCTCGCCTGAGGAAACAAGGACAGAAATTAAAGCTAGAAACCCTGGCTTCTGCTGAAATTCCAGAAGGCATTTTTGAAGAGGGTCAAATTATTGATACGGCAGCTATGGCAGATGCCATTCGGTCTGCCTTGACGGAAAGCAAACTAAGGGTAAAACGGGCCACAACGTCTGTTCCTGGTCGAGCGATTACGCGAGTCATTCCGGTACCCGCAGAGTTAGACGACAATGAGCTGCGCGAGATGGTCCTCAACCAGGAAGCAAGCCTCTATCTGCCCTTCCCACGGGAAGAAGCTGATGTTGATTATCAAAAGCTGGGTTTCTTTGTTGACGAAGACGGCATCGAAAAAGTGCAGGTGCTCTTAGTCGCGGTCAAAAAAGAGGTAACCGATGCCTATATGGCCACCTTTCAACAAGCTGGCCTTGAGCTGGACGTGGTTGAAACCAGTAGCTTTGCCCTAATTCGTACCATCCGCGAGCAGCTGCGACAGTTTACGCCCCAGGAAGCTGCGGCCATCGTCGATATTCAGTTTGAAAGCACGGAAATCTCGATTGTTGTCGATGGTATTCCACATTTCTCGCGAACTGTGCCCATCGGAACGTTTCAGATTCAAAGTGCTCTGAGTCGCGCGATGAATTTACCGCCCACGCGTAATACAGAATTGCTCCAGGGGATGACGGTTCCAGCGACGCCCATGGACAGTATGGGAGCTCCTCAGATGGGAGGGGGGACTAATCCAGGAACAGCGGCCATGTTGCGCGTACTAGGCGAATTGTCTGATGAGTTGCGCCGCTCCATTGATTTCTACTTAAACCAGGGGGAAGACATGGAAGTTGCCCAGCTGCTACTGGCAGGACCAGGCAGCGCCATTGGTCAATTGGATGAGTTCTTTGCTCAGCGTTTAAGTTTGCCAGCGAGCCCGATTGACCCAATTGAGTCCCTGTCGCTGGAAGTGGGCGACGAGATTTCTGAGGCTCAACGGCCTGGTTTGGCAACGGTTCTTGGCTTAGGTCTGCGGGAGGTTTAGGGCATGTACAGCATTGATATCAACTTTCTAAATGATCGTGAAGAGCGTCCTGTGCTAGCCACACAGTCCTCGGCCATGGTCCGACAGACAACTAGCGATCGCACTCCCATTGCCATCGGTCTAGCCGTCATGATTGCAGCCTTAGCGGGTGTCGGTGGATTCTTTGGACTCTTGAAATATCAAGAATCCACTCTTCAAACACAACAGGCAGAGCTGGACGCCCAGCTAACAGAACTGCAAACAAAGCTAGAACAGGTTGATCGAATCAAGGCAGAAACCGAAGCCGCTCGCTCGGAAAGTCGAGCCTTGGCCCGTGTCTTTACTAAGATTCGCCCCTGGTCCGCCATCGTTAAGGACATCCAAAATCGGATTCCTACTCGGACACAGCTATCACAAGTTGCCCAAACAGCCGGTGAATCAGTTGCACCAGAAGCTGGAGGTGAACCGGTTGCACCAGAAGCTGGCGGGATAAACATCAGCGGTACGGCCTGTTCTTTTGATGACGTGAATGACTTCATGTTGACCTTGAAAAACTCACCCTTTTTAGAGAGTGAAACGGTCAAACTCACCACCTCTAGTTTGGGAAGTGAAGTGTTAGGTCGTTGTCCAGGCGAAGCTCAGCGTGATGAACCCACCCAGCTGGTTGATTACACCATCGCTGGCAACGTCAAGAGTGTATCTGCAGAACAGTTTGATCGACTACTTGCTGAACTTGAAAACCAGCAGGCATCCGTAGGTCTTTCCTCTAGGTTAAAAGCCCTTTTCGAGACAGGAGTGCTCCAATAATGACATTAAGCGGAGATTTTATACCAGCCGAAGATGACCTATATGATGAGCCCATAAACCCTGTTGTTTTTGGTATCGAACTCACCCCTAAGGTCTTGGGTATTTTGGCCGCCCTGGCTGGCATTGGTCTAGCCATATTTCTGTTCCAGCGATTTGTGCAACCTGTACGTCAAACCAACCAAGCCCTCAGAGCTACCATTGCTGAGAAGGAAAATCAGCTGGCCACCCAAGCTGAGCGACTAGAAGAGATTGCCAAGTTAGAAGAAGAACGAGATATTGCTCTGGTTCAGCGGCGTAATGTCTATTCTTTGTTTTCAGACGAGTCATCCATGGACACGCTGCTATTGGATATCAATCAGCGGATCAAAAATAGCAATGCCTCCATTGCCGCAGCTCGCAATCAGATTGAAGCCCGTGGCATTCCTCCAATTGTGGTTGAGGCCCAGCTCAGGAAGTTTGTTCCCAGTGAAGAGATTGTCATCGAAGATGGCAGTTTGGGAGCAGAGGTGGACGGATTGCTAAAGCGCCAAACCTACAGTGTTGAATTTGCGGGTGACTTTGCTCAGACCCAGTCGGTTTTAGGCAATGTTGAGCGGCTAGAGCCGTTGCTGCTACTGAGGAATTTCTCCCTGGCCTCATCAGAAACCGTAACTGAGACTGTTCTTAACAGCAGTGGTCAGGTGGTTGGACAACCCAAGCAAAAGATCAGTTCAACATTTGATATTGATGCATTAATCCCGACAGGTGATCCCAATGTGCCACCAGAAATTGCTCCGCCGCCTACAGCCGAGGGTGAAGAAGATCAGTCTGGAGGGGAGTAAACAGGCTTCATTCATAACCTAACTCGATCGCCTAAGATCCTAGTCCCTAAGACATTGACGTACGCTAATTAAGATTTAAGGAGTGAACTGTGAAACGCTTTTTCAAATTTGGAAGTTTAATTGCTGGCGGAGCTTTGAGCGTCCTCACGGCTCAATCTGCTGAAGCTGCCGCTACAGCAATTCAAAATATTGAACTCAACACCACTAAAACCGGCATGGAGCTCTTGCTCTCCACTAAAGGCGGAGACACTCCTCAGATCTTTGCTGTCAAGCGAGACAATGTTCTACAAGCTGACATTACCAACGCCCAGCTCGCTTTACCGCGCAGTAAAAGCTATAGCAAGCAAAATCCAGTTCCGACTATCGAGTCAATTCAGTTAGAAACCCTGAATGACAATACGGTGCGGTTGACAATTAAAGGAGATGATAAAGCTCCAATCGCTGATTTGAACAAAATCACCGGTCAAGGCCTACTTATTAGTCTAGATACCCGTCCCAATGCTGTACCACAGCCGAGTGAACTGCCTGAAGCTATTGAAACGGTTACTGACAGAACCCTATTGCCAGCCCACATCGCTCAAGCAGAGACAGAGACAGATGCAGATGCACCAGAGATCTTAGTGCCCAGTCCTGAGGTCATTATTGACGGTAACCCGGTAGTTGCCCCCACACTGAATGGCGCACCCCCGTTCTTACCTCAAGCGGTTCCCCCTCCGGTCGGTGACATTGCCGTCTCCGAAGTTGGTGCGGCTCTGGATGTGATTGACCTGGGTACTGCTGAGCGGGTACCCCGTTTAGTCCTGAGGGAGGCAACTGCTCGCGAAGCCCTGTCGTTACTAGCCCGTGCAGCTGGACTTAACCTAGCATTTACCGAAGCGGGAGCTGGTGATGGCGCTGCTGCTGCTGATACAAAGGTCACCTTAGACATTGAAGACGAGCCTGTACAGAATGTATTCAATTACGTCTTGCAAATCTCCGGGTTAGAAGCCAACCGTGTCGGTCGAACCATCTTTGTGGGGCCTCGGCTACCGCAGGCTGCTCGTAATTTGACCGTACGCAGCGTTCGTGTCAATCAAGTCGATGTGGCTACCGCCGTTAATTTCTTAGTATTTATGGGGGCTGAAAGTGCCTTTGCTGATGAGCAAGAAATTGAAGTCGTTGAGTCAACCATCGATGGAGTAGGTGACGATGTCGAACAAATTGAACGAACTGAATTAGAGACCAGCGTTGAAATTCTGCGCGCTGACTATCAAGATTCGCCGCCTCTGTTGCGAGGGCTGCAGGTAATTGGTGATGCGCGGACAAGTTCTATCACATTGGTGGGCACACCTCGCCAGGTAGAAATTGCTACAACTCAGCTGGTACAGCTCGATCTGCGTCGGCGTCAGGTTGCCATTAACCTACGGGTGATTGACGTGAATCTTTCAGCCCTAGAGCGGTTTGATACTAGCTTCTCCTTTGGCGTTGATGATACCTTTGCCAGCCAGGGTAATGGACTGCTGACTCTAGCTTTTAATAACAATCCTTTGAATGTGGCGAGAAACTTTATCGCAGCGCTTGAGGCCACCATCACAAATGGTAACTCCAAAATCATCACCGATCCCACGCTGATTGTTCAGGAAGGACAGGATGCTTCAGTTAACTTAGTTGAAGAGGTCGTCAATGAATTGACCACCGATGTAACCGTTGATGAAGGTACCATCGTTACTGAAACAGAAATCGAGCTGGTCGATGTTGGTTTAACGTTAGCCATTAATGTTGACCGAGTTGATGACAACGGCTTTGTGTCTCTTTCTGTAGCACCGACTATTTCTGCTCCCGGTGCACCGATTAATTTCCCTGCTAGTGAGAGCTTTGTGACTCCCATTTCAAGACGGGCTTTATCGTCTGGACAGATTCGGGTGCGTGATGGTCAAACCTTGGTGCTGTCCGGTATTATCCAAGACACTGATATTACTAGCATACGTAAGGTGCCAATTCTGGGAGACCTGCCCATTATTGGTGCGCTGTTCCGCGATACGGACACCACAACTGAGCGTCAAGAGCTAATCGTACTGCTGACTCCTCAGATATTGGATGACTCTGATGAAAGTATCTACGGCTACAGCTATACACCTGGCGAAGATGTTCGGGAATTGCTTGGCGAAGATGAGTAAGTTTTGTTAGTCTCCGTAACAATTGAAAAATCCTCTAAAAGCCTCTCCATCAGGAGCTTTTAGAGGATTTTTTGTTAGATAGCATACATTTGTTAAGGATGAATCGTATGAACTTTCCTAAAAATCGCTGAAATCCATATAAATTCAATGTTTTATAGATCCATATTGGTAAAGCACCCCTTAGAATGGGGCAGAGAAAACATGAGGTTTCAAGGGTTTCGGCGATCTGTTGAGAATTCCCTCATGATGCTTTAACGGTTGTCCAACGGTGGGCATAGTTCGTTCATTCATTGGTTTTAATCTGCTAGGAGACAAAGATGAATAAAGGTGAACTTGTGGACAAGGTGTCTGAAAAGGCATCAGTTACTAAAAAGCAGGCTGATGCAGTTATTTCTGCAGCAATTGAGTCCATTATGGAAGCAGTTTCTAGCGATGAGAAGGTGACTTTAGTGGGATTTGGCTCTTTTGAGCCTCGCCATCGCAAAGAACGTGAAGGTCGCAACCCTAAAACTGGTGATACCATGGTTATCCCAGCGACCACTGTGCCTGCCTTTTCAGCCGGTAAGCTCTTCAAAGAGATGGTTGCTAAAAAGTAAACAAATCACACAAAATCAAATTAATAGTATCGCTACGGCTTGTGAATCTCCACAGCGTTCTCTTGTGAGGGTATTGCTTCACTAAATGTGCTTTGGGAGGTTTTTAGCAGTGGCGATTCTTCTTTGTGTAGCGACAACTTGTAGCACTGTGCAACGTTCTTATGCTTTAGTCCCTTTGGCTCCAGCAGAATAGAAAGAATAGTGTGGGGTGATGGCAAACTATAGCACAGACTACGATTTAGCAATTTTAGGTGGCAGTATCAGTAGCCGTCTGGCTGCCTGCGCAGCGGCCCAGAAAGGTGCCCGAGTTGCACTGATTGAGCCCAACTGGCAGGTCAATGACACGGTCTGGTATACCTGGCAAGCTCTCTGTCACCTTGAATCAGCTCACCTTGAATCAGCATCGAACCGAAAAGTAGTCTGGTCACGACTATGCGAGCAATGGGACTATCAACGCGAGCATGGTGATTACACTGCGCTCTCCCCGGCAGTGCTAAGGTCTCAAGGAATCGATGTAATTCGTGAGCCGACTAGGTTTACACCAGAGCAATGCCTCACGTTAGAGCATCGTCAGCTGAAAGCCAGTCGCTATTTACTCACCGATGGCTATGGTCCAGGGATACCCACATCGGTAGTATCCAGCCTGGGGTCGAAATCCCGCCTATACTGCCATCAGCTGATGGAGTTAAAAGACATTCCTGAGCAGATAGCTGTGGTGGGGCAGGGGGCAACCGCCGTGGAGTGGGCCTATGCTCTGAGCTGGGTTGCCTATGTAACCCTGATATCTCCATCTAAACGACTTTTACCAGCGGAAGACCAGGATATTCAGCGGCTCAGTGAGGCTCAGCTCAGAAGTTTAGGGATCAAAATACTGATCTCAGATAGTTTGGCCTCGGATAGTTTCGCTGGAGATAGGGATACAGAAAACCAGACGGCACGGATTAAGGACGAGCAATGGGTGTTTACGCCCCCAGTCTACGGGTGGGAAAATTTGGGTTTAGAACAGCTGGATGTTTTACCAGGAGTCCCCATAGCGGTAAATCAACACCTACAGACACGATGCTCCGCTATCTATGCCAGCGGCAGTAGCCTCGGCGGAGAAAACCGCCCTGAGTTAACCCGGCAAGAGACGGCTATTGCTCTGGGGAATACTCTGTTTGGGCGACGATCTAGCATGCACTATGAGAGGGCATTTTACTCGATTCATATGCTGTCTCCTATTGGTCGCTGGGGCTTGACGGAACGCCAAGCCAGGGAGCGTTATGGCCATCGGGTGAAGATATTTCAATCCTGCTGTCTACCAGTACATGCGGACCATGTTGCCCAGACAAATTTTTGCAAACTTGTCACCGTAGAGGCACGGATTATAGGTGTACACCTGATGGGAAAGGAAGCGCCTGCATTAGTGACTACCCTTGGGAATAGTCCTACTATGCAAGCTATAAGCCAATGGGAAATGGCTGGCTCTCAACCAGGCACACTATTCAATGCTGTTTCTCAATCAATCGCCCAGTGGAAAAGCAACCGATGGAATGAGGGTCAATGGCGACGGGATTGGGCCGATAACTGGTTTAATATTCGGCGTTCTATGTAGAGACAGCCCATAGGCCCTTTTTAGCCCCGATAGACATGCGTGGGCCGGTTAGACCTTGGCGAGGGTTACCATTTCTACTTGATCCTGATACTTACCTCGACGGGTTTCATAACTGACCTGACAGGGATCTCCTTCTAAAAAGAGAAGCTGGACTACACCCTCGTTGGCATAGATACGACAGTCTGCGCTAGAGGAGTTGGAAAATTCCAGCGTGAGATAGCCACGCCAGCCTGCTTCGGCCGGGGTGAGGTTGGCGATGATGCCGCAGCGAGCATAGGTGCTTTTACCGATGCAGATTGTAGTGATGTTATCGGGAATGGCAAGACGTTCGAGGGCAACGCCCAAGCCATAGGAATGGGCGGGCAGAATAAAGTAGCTGCCATTTTCATCGGTGCGTAGCTGACTGGGTTCTAGATTGTCTGGATTGAAATGTTTTGGGTCGATGACCGTACCTGGTATGTGGCGAAAGATTCGAAATTCTTTAGGCGAGAGGCGAATGTCGTAACCAAAGGATGAAAGACCATAGCTAATGACAGGCACATTGGTTCCTTGTAGATCCATGCGCCGTACCAATGCTGGCTCAAAGGGGGCGATCATTCCCCCCTCGGCCATGGTATGAATCCAAGCATCATTCTTGATCATGTTTCACCACTCTCTAATTAGGACTGAGAATTTAATTAGGCCCTACTTTTTACCGTACAGGGGGTCCACCATGGCAACCTCTGCCTTAATATTCATGCCAATAGCCTAGGGTAAAAACTCACGTCGAAATTCGGTAACCTGATCGGCCATGGATAGGATCGAGTAGGGCATTTTAGGTCCTGTCAAAATAATGTCCATTTGGGAGGGACGCTGCTTTAGCAGGTCTAGGACCTCGGATTCTGGAATCAGTCCGTAATCAATGGCAAGACTCAGTTCATCTAGCATGACTAGACCATATTGGTCATTTTGGATAACAGCTGTGACATAGGCCCACAGCTCACTGACAGCTGTTTGGGCGTCGTCAGTGGATTCAAAGACACAGCCTGCATAGCTACAACGTACCCAGTCTAGATTTTGCCCCATGTGGGTCATGTGACTGGGGCCTTGGTCAATACCGCCTTTAAGAAACTGAGCCACCAGTACTGACATTCCTTGATCGGCAGAGCGCAATGCTTGCACCATGACATTGGTGAAAAAACTGCGGTGAACAGATGTAAACACCTGCAGCGATCCTTCTAGGGCCTGTAAAAATGGATGACGTCTAGGGATAATGGGAGTGGCATCAGGAGCCGTCGCCATCCGAGACGGACGATGGGTATCTTGATTGACCCTCAACTGTTGAACCATAAAACGCTATATCTAGTAGCACTTTCTTTAGTTAGGCTCTAAATATAGCGCATACACGGTAGATTTCTAGGGTGGCTTAACATCATGAAAGCAGCTATGGCTTTGCGCCTGCTAAACGCCTATGGGAGTGAGGAGAAGGCTGGAGAGGCCAGGGCTACTACAGCAACAAGTGTCAGTGTTGCGATCGCAACGACCACACTCACCCTGTCTGCTTTAATTCGTTTTGTCATCCTTAATCTATCCCTTACAGGTCGTCATCCTAGCATGCACGATCTGTAACACGTTACTAAGAATAGCCACGACACAAACGAAACAGTCATCCTTGGCAAAGCAGGCTATGGTCGGAACGCGACCCGATTTCTTAAGATATCCCACCCCCATGCTAAAAGCGGTTTTATTTGATCTTGATGGGACCCTAGCCAATACCGATCCCATTCACTTTCAAGTCTGGCAGACACTGCTAGCGCCCCACGGTCATACCGTAGATCAGACATTCTACGATCGCTTTATCAGCGGTCGTCTCAACCCCGATATCGTCCGGGATCTCCTACCTCAGTTTTCAGCAGACGACGGTGTCGCCTTTAGTATTCAAAAGGAGGCCCAGTTTCGCGAGATGGCGGCCCATAAGCTGCAGCGGATGCCGGGGTTGACCGATTTTCTCCACCACATCAAGCAGCAAGGGTATGCCACAGCTCTGGTGACCAATGCCCCCCGCCCCAATGCAGAATTTATGCTCAAAACCCTGACCCTAGATGGTGTCTTTCAGCCTGTAATCATCGCTGATGATCTCCCCAAAGGCAAACCCGATCCCCTCCCCTACCAAACCGCCTTAGACCAGCTCGGGCTTTCCCCCGAAGAAGCCCTGGTCTTTGAAGATTCCCCCACAGGGGTGCGGGCTGCCGTAGCCGCAGGAGTGCCTACCATTGGTGTCACCTCCACCCACAGCAATGGGACCTTGATCCAGCTGGGGGCGCTATGGACTATTGCTGACTTTACCGATAGTCGGCTGTTGACCTACATTGGTCGAGCGGATATGGCAGAAACCAGCGATCCGTGCCGGTCTCACGAACCAAACGTAAAGTTGCATAGCTGCTAGGGGACAACGGCAGCTTAGATGCTAGGAATGGATTAGTTTTAGATTCTCACCATGAGCAACGTCTCTGATAATCAATCTGGTAATCAGCCCGACACACCCACCGTACAGTCTCGGTTGGCTAATTTGCGACAGTTAGCCCAGGCTTTTCCCAAAGAGCAGCGCGAAGACGTGCTGGTTGAACTCGACGATCTTAGTACCGACCTGCAGGCCAATACCGATGGCTCTAGTATTCAAACCCTGCACCAGCGGCTTAAGCGGCTGGCAGCCATTGCCATGATGGCTCGCATGTTTGCCACCAGCAATCAGCAGGTGATTGAGGAGTTTGCCAGCAATTTGGTGGAGTTGACCAATGCCACCACCATCGGGGGCGGGGCGCCGTGAGTCGCCCCCACCAATATCCATCAGTCTGCCAATAAATCAGTCGGTCTAAGTCAGTCAATAATAAGTCTGCAGGGATAATGTATAGTCCTGCTCGATCCAAATTTGGGCACTCACCGGGCCGTAGTGATGGCGTAAGGCACTTTCCACTCGTTCACTAATGGTGTGGGCCATGGTCAGAAACTCTGGATGCACCGCCAGATATAGTTCAATCCACACGTGGCGGCCTACCATTCCCCGAGACCGAATGCGATTGCAGCGGGTGACGCCTTCGACAGTGGTGACCACCTGGGCAATGGATTCAGGGGCAATGGCCGTGGGGCGTAGCAGCATCGGGAGCTGTGTATTGAGAACGCGCCAGAAACTATGGAGCGTGAGGATGATAAGTGCGATCGCAATTAACGGATCCAGCCAAGTATGACCGCGCCAAATACCCACCAACCCCAGTAGCATAGCGATACTGAGCCAGCCATCACCCAACACATGCTGGGTAGTGAGCTTAAGACCCACACTGTGCAAATATCGCCCCTGATAGGACACCCATAGAGCCACCATCAGAGCAATCACCACCATGGCCATCACCAGCTGGATTAGCGCCACCGTCACCTCCACAGGAAAGGGGACATTCGCACCTTGCATAGCCGCTTCCAACTGTCCTACCGCGACTAGCAAGATATTCACACCAAAGAACCCCAGAATAGCCGCTAAAATCAGCGCGCCGCCCGCTTCTCCACGACCATGGCCCCATATTTCTCTACCTAACGTTCGTTGCGGTGACGCCACAGCTGTCAGACTGAGCACCATACTAAAAACATCAATGAGCGTATGCAGTGCCTCCGCCAATAAACCAATCGAGTGACTAGCCCACCCAGCCGTCACTTCAATGGTCAAGATCACCAGATTAGCCCACAGCATCATGAGCAACAGGCGATAGCATATTTGCCGTTGTTGTCCGGCGTCTAAGACCATAGGTTATCTATCAACCGGTTGGGCATATTTGATGACATTTCCCCGTCAAGGGACAATAGCACGATGAGTCGAAAATCATCAAAGTGGGCTTTGTTTGCAGCCCACAACCCTATATAGCTAAGTGCTCTAGACTACTCTGGCAGCCATGACAAACGCTTACTTGAAAGGATTAGCGTTTGCTGTAGGACTAATCTCGTAGGAGAAAAAGTGATTCAATCTTTAGGCTCAACCCCATACAGGCAAAAGCCAGTCTACAAGCAACTCTCGATCAAAAAATAATTTAAAAGCAGAAAGGGTACCGACGACTGGCCGTGTTTCGTCTCGGTACCCTCACTGGTTCGCTCCTCACACACAATAGTCATTTTAGAATATATGCCAGGGTTTGTCACCCCCATCGTAATTTTTGATATCCACATGAATTCAAACAGACTAGAACCGACTTGTTAGTGGATAGCTTAACCTCTTGTTTAGCAGCTGTTTCAGCACAAGTTCGACAACTTTGAACCAACGCTTAACGGCCTCAGCCTCAATTGCGTCTGGCCTGATTTTGCCAGCGCAGATTTCTAATGCCAAAACCAGCCGTTGAGATTGCTCCAACAGTCGAGGCAGTTCCGCTTCGTCCCACATGTCACAAATATCCAGTAAACAATCAATCAGTTCTTTTAAAGAAGAGCACGGTATCAAATATGGCGCTGAAGCGGAATGAATGATTGATTGATTGATAGGTGAGCCTAACTGCTGATGACAGGCCTGCCACCGACAACATAACTCATAGCCGGACTGCAGCTGCCATAGTGCCTCAGAGGTTAAGTGGCAAACCCCATGACGGATCGGCAGGGTGCCCTGATAAAGAGATTGCTGCCATCGCTCAATCCCATCTCGGGCAATCACAAACTCTAACCAACCCGCATCATTTTTACGAATACAGGCCCAGATGGGGTGCGACGTCTGCTCATGCAACATCGCTGACAGTATTGATGCAATTTCACCCACTGGCCGTTGCCAGTTTTTTTGCAGCTTCAGTGCAATTGCAGAGATATATGTAACTGCTTCGTTACAGTAAACTTTTTTTAAGTGAATATTCTGATGACAAATATTTGTAATTTTACCGATGCTTAATAAAACCTCTGAATATCTAAGAGGAGTGTGAAGGTTTGACGTAAGTAGATCGTGATTGATGTGATTAAGAACTTCAATCGTGGAAGCTAAGTTGAACTGCAATGTCCGTTTTAACGAAAACCGTGTCATATTTGTATTAACTTGGGTAAATGAACAGAGCATGCTCTGTTCAGCCCCTTTTTTTGACTTGATCTACCGTTCAATATACATAGTTCAATTTCAATCCCCTGCTTCAAAAAAAGCTGAAGTAGATATAAAGAAGTCACCGTCGGGATGCCAACCGATTTAGCTGTTTGTATTAATGTACTTAACGTATTTGTTTCGTATACTTATCGTGGTTTTACGGTTGACAAGTGCAGTGCTCCTCGGGAATTGACATAGGGCTTTAAGTTGCTTCTCTTTAAAATTTGTATATTTGCATCAATGATTGCTTACAGGGCGCATCGATAACTGGGGTTTTCTATACCGAAAGCTTTCCAGATTGCTTATTTTGGCTCCAAACTCTATGGCTTGACACTAGGTAAATGACACTATCTGAATTATCGACAACTTCCAGCACGTTTCCCATGTCCTCATCTATCCCATCGGATGACGCTCGGCCATTTCATGTATGGCAACGTATTCTAGATTGGGCCCAAGAGCACTATCGATGCCGCACATTTAGCAAAGATGAACGGATTCCCACCCGTCCGGGTCTACTGTACTTAGTGCAGCAGGGAGCTGTGCGTTTGGTGGGGAGTGCCCAGGTGAGCGCCACCCTCAAGCAGCAAAAGAGTTCGTCCACGCGAGTGCCTTTGGTAGCGGCAGAAGAAGCATTCTTGGGGTTTGTCGGCGCAGGGCAACCGTTTGAGATCGTTGCACAGCCACCATTCACCCTTCAGAGCTTTTCCCACGTAGACAACACCACCATTGTTTGGCTGTACTGGAATGATTTAGACACCTGGCCTCACTTTCGCCGTGAAGTGTTAGATGCCTTTCGTCGTCAGCATCAGCGTAAGTTGCTTTGGCTCAGTACGTTAGGCCAACGTCGCACCATTGATCGGCTTTTAGGGTTTCTTACCCTGCTGGTTGATGAATATGGTGAGCCCTGTGACAATGGGTATTATCTACCTTTCCCATTGACCCACGCTCAGATTGGCAGTGCCATTGGCTCTACTCGCGTCACGGTAACCCGCCTAATGGGTAAGTTGCGCCAGCGTGGTTTGATTCAAAGCCACGGCGAGAATCTCATCAGTATTCCCTTTGGTGCCAGCTTAAAGCAGCAGGGATAAGGACGCGGGAAAAGCATTGCCTGCAACATCTGCCCACAACATCCGTAAAATACCCCAAATACTAATCCCCATAGATTCAGGGTTTGTGTAGCGAGGATAGGTTCTCAGGAACTACCGCAGCTGCGCAAACCCTGCTTTGTTTAAGGCTATTTGGCCCTCTTGAGATAACAAGAGGGCGGCATAGGCTTGGCCAATGGTTTGCTCAGTATTACTAACAACATAAAGCTTGCGGGTTAGCGGATAGTCACCTGATTCAAATCCTTTTAGGTTGGGTTGATTGCGCTGATTGGGACAATTTTGCAAGTCAATATAGGGGGGCTCATAGGGGGGCTGCTGGTCTATAGACAGCGGCTTGACCGTACATTGGCCCACGACTTCTGGAGCTGACGCAAAATAAATAGCGCCTGGGGTGTTGCCAGTCAGTCTTAGAGCCTCAGTTGTGTTGGGGCTACGACGAACGTTGGGAGCTAAGGCTTCACCGTTAAGGACGGCCTGACTAAAAAAGAGAACGGTGCCGCCTAGATCATCACGGGCAATAGCAACAACGGGTAAATCGGGTCCTCCCAATTCTTGCCAATTAACAATACGTCCGGTGTAAATATCCCTCAGCTGACGCTGACTCACATTTGAGAGGGGAAGTGCTGGATGGGCAACAACGGCGACGCCTTCGAGAGCGACCGGAATTTCTTGCAGCGTGAAACCCTGCTGCTGGGCCTGTTTTTTTTCCGCTGGGGTGAGGGGACGCGATGTCTGGGCAAAATCTAGCTCACCGTTGAGCAGCATTTGAATACCCGTGGATGAACCAGGGGCTTGATTGGTAGGAGCACGGTACGTTAGCTGGAGACCTGGAATAGCCTGCTGTAGCTGCGGGTCAATGATGCCTCGAATGGGAGCCCAAGTCGTGCTACCGCCATAGGTAAATTGTCCCGGTGTCACATCCACATCACTAAAATTTGTGGCTGGGGTGATGGTTGAAAGCTGAGGCACCCTCAGCCCAAGTCCCCCTTTTTGTTTGAGCCACCACCAGCCGCCACCAGCTAGGGCGGCGAGTAGTACCAGTCCCAGCATCCAGGGACGTAGAAAACGTTGAGTATTGGGGGGCCGTGACGTTTGGGCTGATGGCGGTTGAGCCACCGATTTAGCGGGGGGCTGAGGCGGTGTTGCGGCCACCGGCATAGGGGTCGATGGCCGGGCTGTTGCAGGGGGAGCGGCCACTGGAATGGGAGGCGGAGGGACCGAAGCTGGGGGCGCTGAGATCGCTTTTGGGTCACCCATTAAGGCCTTCAAGGTATCCTCAGCACTGGCATATCGGTCTTGAGGGCTGGCGTTCAGTAGTTTATCGAGAACAGTGGCTAAGGTTTGATCGTGGAGACTGACATGGTTTTGCCAACGCCAGCGGTTGCTATAGCTATCAAAGAGGTCTGCGGTGGCTTTGCCGGTTAATAAAACAATGCAGGTAACAGCTAGGGAATAGAGATCGGACGCTGGAAACACCTGACCACCCGTGACCTGCTCAGGAGGTGCATAGCCAGTAGTGTAGATACCGGTGGATTTTGTGGAGGCGGCTCCGGTGACCTGTTTAACTGCGCCAAAATCCAACAAAAACAGCTGATTATCCACTGTTTTCATGATGTTAGAGGGTTTAATATCGCGGTGGATGGCTCCATTTTTATGGACAAACGCCAGCACCTTCAAGATGGAGGCCAAGATTGCTTTGACAGCCCCTTCAGGCAGGGTTCCCCGTCGGTCTAGAATTTGCTCTAGATCTTCACCATCGATAAATTCTTGGACCAGGTAGAAGTATTCCTCATCTTTGCCCGCAGGCGACTTGACCACAATGGGAAAGTAGGCGTAGAGATCGGGAATCTGTGGATGCTGGTTACCGAGACGCTCTAAAACGTCTGCTTCGCGGGCAAAGAGCTGCTGCGCAATTTGAAGCTGCTGTGAACTGAGCTGGGATGAGGGTTGAAATAATTTGACGACGCAGGGACGCAGGGTGGGGGTATAGCGATCGCACGCATAATAAGCCGCCCCAAAGCCCCCCTGACCCAACAGTCGCTGAGTTAAATAGCGTCCGCTTAAAATTAACGGCATCCCACAGTTGGTACAAAACAACTGTGACGCTGTCTGGATCGACTTCTCTAAATTGGGATGGGGATTAACGGGCCGAGAACATCCAGGCCGAGTGCAGTGTAATTGCATGGAGCTTAACTGCTTTCTTCTTCGACGGGATTTTTATCCATAGGCTTGTCACTGTTAGCTGCCTTGCCGGGAGACGGTTGCCCACTTCCATTTTTCTTACGATCTGGCCGCTGGTCAAAATCAATGTCCCGGTTTGTAAACTGGGGCAAAATTTCTTTTGTAAATGCCCCAGCAGCGGTAGAACGATAGCGATTGGGATTAAAAATCACCGATAGGGTACGTTTCACCACTACCGAATCAATCTTGGCCCGGTGTAGCACCCCCATCTGCAACTCTTTCTCAATAGCAGAAATGGAGACAAACGCCACCCCCAGACCCGACTGCACCGCATTTTTGATCGCCTCAATGGAATTTAGTTCCATCTCGACTCGCAGACGTCGGGTTTCAATGCCACAGCGGGTTAAGACCTGATCAATCACCTTGCGAATGGTGGATTGGGAATCAAGGGAAATAAATTTGAGTTTGTAGAGATCCTCGCGTTGAATCGCCTGACTGCTAGCTAGCGGATGAAACACCGGCATAATCAAAGCCAGCTCATCTTCAGCATAGGGAATTATTTCGAGGGAATCCTGCAGCTCGGGGGGCACTTCCCCACCAATAATCGCCAGATCGATCTGGCCGTTGCCCACACTCCAGGACGTGCGCCGGGTAGAGTGAACGTGGAGCTGGACCGCCACATCGGGATAGCGTTGACGAAACAGACCAATCATCCTGGGTAGCAAATAGGTACCTGTAGTTTGACTGGCCCCTACGATCAGAGTGCCCCCCTGCAGTTTTTGCAGATCTTCAATGGCGCGACAGGTTTCCTGGCATAGACTCAAGATGCGATCGCCATACTCTAGGAGTAAGTAGCCAGCTTCTGTGAGCTGGGCGCGCCGCCCACCCCGATCGAACAGCGGCACATCTAGCTGACGTTCTAGATTTTGGACCTGTAGACTAACAGCGGGCTGAGATACGTAGAGGCTATCGGCAGCTCGCTTAAAACTACCCTCCGCCGCAATCGCCTTTAGAATGCGCAGTTGATCTAACGTAAACGGGAGGTCAGACATAACGGTTAGGGTATCAACGCCGGTATTTCAAACAAATCCGTGGCACGATCAATAGAATCCGCTAGCGCTACTCTTTGCTGCCGACAAGTGAACAAGCGTGCTAGCACGTTAGAGTCTACAGGATACGTAGCTTAATCCTTCCTTATGAGGGGAGAATAACTCAAAACGTTAACTAATATGTTCGTTTATGAGGAAAACTTTGAGAGCCGCCGTCCAGAGCACTCGGGTTCAGAACACTCAGATATTGTTTCAGATATTGCTGTTGATTTGACGTGTGTGCTGGGCTGTTCTGTAAACAGATTCAATGTCCATCTTACCTGTCTGGTCTTGCTTATATGCAGTACCAATTGATCCAAAATTTTCTCAGCCTGCCCGGTATTATTGGATTTAGTCTCATGTCCCTAGACCAGGATAATCCCTCTGAGCAGAGGGTCTATAGCGTAGGGTTTCCCCGGGGTCAGGGTCTAGAGCAACGACCGTTGCTGGTACAAGGCATTCAGCAAATCATCGGCACAACACCCACATCATTAGAATTTTGTGCGTTTCAATTTAGCTCATATCAGGTGGAGTTGCATAAGACAGAGAGTGCAGCAATTTTACTCGTTGTCAGTGAAGGTCAACTCTCAAGCCAATATGCCAAGGCTGTTAGTGAGCTCATGCAGTTTATTAAGGCTGATTACTCAGCCCTAGTCGAAAGCATAGAAACCATCAAGGCTAAAGATCGAGAGCACGATGTGATAGTACCGACGGTCCAACTACCCACCGCCCACCTCGACGATGTGGTGGCAGCCATGAATAGTCTGAGTCAGGTGACGAGTCGATATTTAGGCCCACAGCTCGTCGCTAATCATTGGCGTACCTATCAGCTAGAAGATATTGATTGGTTAGAAAACTTTTATATTGCCGCTGATGGCACTATAAGTGTTGTGAATACCAACCCAGAGCTATCTCCAGCACAGCTAGCAGAAATCCGTTTGTGGACACAGCGATTTCATCAGCGCTGTACCCGGATTATTCGAGACTATGACACATTGGTTGAGCAGACGTTGCCGGTGCAGCACTGGCAGCTGTTGTTTGGGGGTTAAGCATTGTCCATGGTGAAAACAGTTCGCTTAGAACCCATTGATCAGGAGAGTTCGGTAGAAACCAATGGCAATCTGCTATCGGTTTTATTGCATCAAGAGCTGAGTGTCTTAAAAGAATGTGGCGGACGAGGGATGTGCGCCACCTGCCATATCTATGTCAATGATGGCATGGGCGATCTGACACCGATCAGTCGACGAGAGCAGCGTACCCTGGCAATTATTACCTCCTGTAAAGCCAACTCGCGTCTAGCCTGCCAGGCCAGGGTTATGGGCAACGGCGTTGTGGTTGAACTCCCGCCCGGTATGTATGTCAACTCCATCCAGGATATAGAGTCTCTGATTGGACGTCGGGCAGCCCAGGATTTGCTCCATCCAGTGACGGGGGCAGTTCTGGTAGAACAAGGGAAGCTGATTACCCGGTCGATGCTGCGCCAGATTGAACATAGTAAGGATCTTCGGCTAGACGACTATTTCAGACACAGTACCTAGTGTTATCACGGCTGCCGGGGGCGAGCTGTAATAATATATTTACATTTCAAGTCTTTAAGGTATTTTCTATAAATACAATCTAATATCTTCATTAAAGATTGAGTATTCTATTACTTGAACATTGATGGCTGCCGATAAATCCAGTAACCTCAATCCCCGTCAGCAGAAAGTGATGCGTGCAACGGTGCGTCACTATGTCTCGACAGCAGAGCCTGTCGGTTCAAAAGCACTGTTGCAAGCCTTTGACCTCAACGTGAGTGCGGCAACCATTCGCAATGTGATGGGGGCGCTTGAGCGGTCTGGTTTTTTATATCAGCCCCATACATCGGCGGGGCGAGTACCGTCTGACTCGGGCTATCGGCTGTATGTAGACGAGTTGATCAAGCCCTCTAAACCGACTGCTCAGCGAATTGATCGATTGCTGAGTCAGCAGGTGAACTGGCAAGGCTGGAGTGTGGAGGCCTTACTACAAGAAGCGGCACAAATATTGGCACACCTCAGTGGTCATGTTGCTTTGGTGACCCTGCCGAACTTTGACAAGATGGTGGTCAAGCACCTGCAGCTGGTGCAAATTTCGACCGACCAAGTGTTGGTGGTGCTGGTGCTCGATAGCTATGGTTCTGAATCCATGGTGGTCAAACTACCTAGGGGTACGACGGGTGTAAGTGCCTCGGAAGATGAGGGCTCGCTGGATCGAGAGCTGCAAATTTTGTCTAATTTTTTGACGGCCCAGCTATGTGGTCGCCCCCTGTCTGAAATCTCTAGGCTGAACTGGGATGAAGTTGATACAGCAGAGCATCATGTGATGGCTTTGTGCGAAGCCATTGATGATTTGGCCCAGCGGAAGCGTCAGCCCCAAACCCATATTTTGGTCACCGGGGTGGCAGATGTTTTAAGTCAGCCAGAATTTGCCGAACAATCCCAATTGCGAAATCTGGTGGCGTTGCTGGCCGATGGCCGAGAACAGCTATGGCCTCTGATGTGTTCGGATGATAGCAGCCCGGCTCTTAAGATCTGGATTGGAGCTGAAAACCCGCTGGAGCCCATGCAGGGCTGTGCGCTCATTTCGGCTCCCTACAATCGTGATTCTATGCCCCTGGGAAGTGTGGGGGTGATGGGGCCGACGCGGATGCTCTATGAAAATACAATTGCCGCTGTCGAGGCTACCTCTAGCTATTTGTCAGACATCATGTCGGGATTGGACGTGAGCCAGTAGGCCGCGACAATGCCACCAATAAAACCAAACAGGTGGCTTTCCCAGGACACGCCAGGCTGGGTTGGCAGTAGGCCCCAAAACATGGCGCCATAGGTCACTAGAATAAATAGGGCAATTGCGATCGCACCCATGGTCCGTTCATAGAAGCCTCGCCCTAGCAGAAAGCCAACATAGCCAAAGATGAGACCGCTGGCTCCAATGTGCACCGACTGGCCCGCCACTAAAAATCCGCCTAACAACCAGGTGCCGGCTCCCCCTAAAAACGTAATAATGACCGTGGCCATCACCCAGGTTCTGATGGAGCGCAGCATCACCCACCAGCTGAGGGTGAGCATGGGCACCGTATTGGCGATCAAATGATTAAAATCGCCATGGAGCAATGGCGCTAGCGGGATACCCCATAATCCACTCAGAGAACGGGGACGAATACCGTATTGATTGAGACGGCCCCCAAAAACTAAAAAATCTATAATTTCAAGAGACCACAGGGATATCAAAATAATCCCTAATAGCTGAAATCGGGCCGTAGTCGCGGATTTTAGCTCAGATAGCAGAGGGCGATCAGATGACATATGTTGAGATGGCATGAACTCAAGATGTGGGCAGCCTATTAGCAATAGAGACTTCTAAAGGCTCTAGGGCTTTGCATCAGCCCCTAGCTTTAGGTTAAGCCAACTGTCCAAAAGTTGCCTTTGCTCGTCCTTTAAGTTTGCATTCCTACCCGCATCTCACCTGCGTCACCACAAGTCATCACTATTTGTCTGCGCTCACTTCATTGACATAGCGACGTGATCATTCCAGAACTACTTGCCGTGCTTTCAATTTCGGCAGCCACTGGCCTGAGGTTAGCCCTGCCGTTGCTGCTGATTGGTCTATTCTCAGGGGAACAGCTGTGGTCAGCGGTACCTATTTTGGCCCATATTCCCCAGGTGTTGGTGATCGCCGTCTTAGTCATTTGGTCGCTGCTAGAGCTAACCATTTCAAAAGATCGGGTAAACCGACGCTTTTTACAAAGTGCCGAACTGTTTTTTAGTCCGTTTGTCGGGACAATTGCCGGTATTGCGATCGCACGCCTTGCCGATATCGCCGACAGCTGGCTACTGGTGCTGCTAGCCGCCACTGGAGGGATCCTGGCTCTAGTCATCCAAATGGTTCAAGTAGGATGGCTATACCGCTTTAACAGCCCGCCCATGTGGGCGATCTTTGTAGAAGATGCTCTATGTATTTGCTTAGCCTTTTTTGCCTTTGACGCCCCTGAGCAAGGCGGGCTCATAGCCCTGCTTCTACTGTGGCTGGCGATTCGCAGTTCGATAATTTGGCAACAGTGGCAAAAAAAACGATAAAAAAGAGGGGTTCGACTGCGCTCACCCTCCTTTTTTTCAAAACTGTAGACCGACTACATTAGCCCAGCAATATGTAAGGGGCCGTGACCGCTGACCATCTCCAGCAGCAGCGCCAAAAAGCCCACCATTGCCAGACGCCCGTTCCACACCTCAGCAAATGGCGTCAGGCCCCAGGCAGACTTATCCTGAGGATAGATACGTACCTGCTTCTGTAGCTGAGCCGCATCAGAAAAGAGCTTGCGCGGCGACTCCAGCGCTTTGACCACCATGTTCCCCATATCTTCAATAAACACGGGGTAAGTGTTCAGGGCAGGTACCCGATGAAAGCCTTCAATACCGGCCTCTTCAGCCAGCTCACGATACTCAATATCGATTTCCTGAAGAGTTTCAATGTGCTCAGACACAAAACTGATGGGCACCACCACCAGATCATCGATGCCCTTTTCTGCCAATTCTTTAATAGCGTCTTCGGTGTAGGGCTGTAGCCATTCCACCGGACCCACCCGGCTTTGGTAGGCCAACGTGTAGTCATTGGAGCGGTTGACTGCTTTCATAATCAAATCAACACAGTGTTCCATTTCCCGCTGATAGGGATCGCCAGCCTCTTCTACATAGCTGACCGGTACACCGTGAGCACTAAAGAAAATATGTCCACTGTCTGGGTTAGGCAGCTTATCAATTTCCTGTACAATCAGATCCGCCATGGCACGCACATAGCCAGGACTGTTGTACCAAGATGGAATCAGAGTGTAATTGATTTTCTGCAGGGCCGGATCGTTTTGCCACAGCTTATCCAACAGACGGAAGCTAGAACCACTGGTACTAATGGAAAATTGAGGATATAACGGCAAAATAACCAGGTCGTCGATACCGTCCTGCTTAATTTGAGCTACCGCCTCCTCAGTAAAGGGATACCAGTAGCGCATGCCGATATAAATTTTGACATCGCGGCCTAACTTTTGTAAGTACTCTTTGAGCGCTACTCCCTGCTCTTCAGTAATGCGCCGCAGGGGAGAGCCACCACCGATTTCCTTATAATTATCTTGGGACTTGCTAGCACGGCTTGTAGAGATCAGCCAGGCTAGTGGCTTTTGCAACCAGGGAAAAGGGAGTCGAATAATCTCTGGGTCGGCAAATAAGTTAAACAAAAAAGGCCGAACATCTTCTAGCTGTTCGGGACCCCCAAGGTTTAATAGTAGGACTCCAGTACGACCCATGACAGCGCTCTTACCTTTATAAACTAAGTTTTAATGATCTTGACCTATCGTAACAACTAACTCCTCCCATAGGCATACCAGTTTTGTAGAAGTTGAGAATTTCTTGCATTTAGCATGGCTGAGTTATCTACGACGCACCCCATCGATAAGTCTCTATGCCAGGTCAATCAGCGGTTCAAAGCAGCCAGGCTGGGGCTGCAGGTCGAACGCCGGGGTGAGCGGCTAAACCTGCGCGGGACGCTACCGCCGCGCCCAGGCAGCCCAAAATTACGGTCCTATCAGCAGCGATTGCCCCTCAAACTACCCGCGACTAAAGCGGGGCTCAAACAATG
>NZ_JADEXP010000554.1 GCF_015207065.1 Leptolyngbya cf. ectocarpi LEGE 11479
CTATGAATGACCATAGTCGCTAATCAAAACTGCCCCACGCCAGCAGGTATTCTCTCTTTAGTTTCTGACTTCTCCGCCACAATGCACTCAGTCGTAAGCGTCATAGCTGCAATAGATGCCGCATTTTGAAGGCCACTACGAGTCACTTTCGTCGGGTCAACGATGCCCGCCTCAAACATGTTGACAAACTGATTTTTCATGGCATCGTAGCCCACATCAAATGCCTGTTCCTTAGCATGCGCAGCAATCACCGCACCGTTGTAACCTGCATTTTCTGCAATGCGTCGGATTGGCGCATAGAGGGCTCGAGCAACAATTAACGCCCCGATCAATTCTTCATTGTCCAGATTGTCTTGCGCCCAGGCTTCCAGTTGGGGAGCCAGATGGGCCAACGTCGTACCACCGCCTGGAACAATTCCTTCTTCCACAGCCGCCTTGGTCGCATTAATCGCATCCTCCAGTTTATACTTACGATCTTGCATTTCAGTTTCAGTGGCTGCACCGACCTTAATCACGGCAACACCCCCAGAGAGCTTAGCCAAACGCTCTTGCAGCTTTTCCTGATCATAGTCAGATTCCGTTTCTTCAAGCTGACGTCGGATTTGTTCACAGCGGGCTGTGACTGCCTCTTCATTACCTTCCGCTACAACCGTTGTAGTGTCTTTAGTAACCGTAGCACGACGAGCCTGTCCCAACATTTCCATTGAGGCATTCTCTAACGAGAGACCCGTCTCTTCGCTAATTACCTGAGTCCCTGTTAATGCGGCAATATCCTGCAGCATCGCTTTGCGGCGATCCCCAAAACCAGGTGCTTTGACTGCAGCAACCTGTAAACCACCCCGTAGTTGGTTAATAACTAAGGTGGCCAAGGCCTCTTTCTCAATATCTTCAGCAATGATCAGCAGTGGTTTGCCGATGCGCGTAATCGATTCTAAAATTGGTAACAAATCTTGGATGAGAGTAATTTTCCTATCTGTAATCAAAATGTAAGGCTCATCCAACAACGCTTCCATCCGCTCTGCATCAGTTGCAAAGTAGGGAGAAATATAGCCCCGGTCAAAGCGCATGCCTTCGGTAATTTCTAGCTCAGTAGTCATAGACTGGCCTTCTTCAAGGGTAATCACCCCTTCGTGACCGACTTTCTCCATAGCAGTCGCTATCATTTCACCTACTTCAGCATCGTTACCGGCTGAGATAGTGCCGACCTGAGCGATTGCTTTAGAATCCTGAACAGGGCGGGCGTGGGCTTTGATTTGTTCCACTACGAAGTCTGCGGCTTTTTCGATGCCATGTCTGAGTGCCATGGAATTTGCTCCAGCAGCCACATTGCGCAGGCCTTCTTTGACAATCGCACTAGTAAGTACAACAGCGGTAGTCGTACCGTCTCCTGCTACGTCATTAGTCTTAGCAGCCGCCTGACGGATCAAAGCAACCCCTGTGTTCTCCACATGGTCTTCTAGCTCAATTTCCTTGGCAATGGTCACTCCGTCATTGATGATCTGAGGTGCACCAAATTTGGTTTCCAATACCACATTGCGCCCTAGAGGCCCCAACGTAGAGGCAACGGCCTCGGATAACAGGTCAATACCTCTTTCTAGGGCCTGACGAGCTTCGTCACTATAAAAAATAGATTTAGCCATCCCTACAGTCTCCTAATAATTCACGGCTAAGCTAGCGTTGCTAGAATGTCTTTCTCTGCCACTAGAACGTAGTCTTCGTGGCCCATCTGGATATCGGTCCCTGAGTATTTTGAGTAAAGCACCCTATCACCCACGTGGACATCGACGGGTTGGTGCTCACCTTGCTCATTCCGATTGCCAGGACCTACTGCAATTACTTCCCCGATCTGGGGTTTCTCCTGGGCGGTATCTGGGAGCAAAATGCCACCTTGTGTCTTTTCTTCGGGGGCACTAGCTTTCAAAAAAATGCGATCACCCAAAGGTTTAACTGTCACAACCTGCAAAGATACTGTCGCCATGGGACCTCCCTCTAGCTATGTAATGATAGACAACACAAAACTAATTGAGAACCTTGTCAAGAAGGTTTCAATCTAATTGTCGTCAGAGTAGGCAACCATAATTAAAATAAAAAAACAATATGAGGAAGTTGTGAGATCTAGCGAGACGGGTAGCAACTTAGGGTGAGAGTTTTTCGAAGGACAGACATCAGACATCAGAAAGCAAAAGCCAGACTGACTACTAAATAATAACTCTTGGCCTCTGACTTCCCACTCAATCAGGTCTTCTCAGCTTTAGTAGATGCCCATACTTCTTGATATATTTGCTAAAATATAAGTGGAGGGTGTAGATAATCTTCCTCCACCATAGATTAAGTGGTAACGCCTTTAAGCAGGCAAGGCCAAACCAAGCTCTCAGGAAGAGGCGGCTATGTGAGGTGCAAGACAAGCTACAAACTCTGTAAACTCAAGGATGGTTCGGAAGGAGGAAACCTTGGACAACTTAATAAGCGATTGTTGACGGGCTGAAGCTTATCGCTTAGC
>NZ_JADEXP010000555.1 GCF_015207065.1 Leptolyngbya cf. ectocarpi LEGE 11479
GCCATTCTCTATGCTCATGAACAACTTCAACAACGACACCCTCTGCAAATGATGGATAAATATCTTTAAAGACCATTGAGTCCCCCTCTGAATCGATATTTGAAAAGCCTTAAATTTAAAAGACAGGCCAAGCTCACGTTTCTTAGAGCCTGGCCTGTCGCATTCACTGCTATACAAAACCCTATTCATTTTTGAAATTTAGCCTGAACTGAATCTCTCCTATCTACAATCAGGAATTATTTAGAACCGCTTGCCCACTAACCGATTTCGGATATCTTCAGCCTGATGGAGAGGAATCCTAGCTCGAATCAAACTTCCCGCATGAAGTTGTACAAGAAGTTCATGTTTCTGCTTTTTACTGGTAATGGTTACGTCACTAAACCCATTAGACGTTAGACATTGCAACCACTTAATCATAATGACGGTGACTCCCTCTGGCATCTCTAATGTTGAACCATCCGAGAACTCAATATAAATCACTTCATTCACTGTCGTAGGCCCCAACGTTTGTTTCTCCATTACCCCAAGACATAAAGATTATAAAAAGAGGCATGTGCAGAATCCCTCATCAGCCACTCTCAAAACTCACCTTAAGAGAGAATCGAGGCCTGCCATGCAAGACTGATATGAAGGTATAGAAGCTTACCTCAAAGAGATCTCACTCTTTACTTCTAACGATCGCATCTTAATGAGTAACCATACTCATATTGGCAGACACGAATAAATAGACTACTTAAATTACGCAACTAAAATTTACCATATTTTCATATAAGTATTACTACTCTTTATAGGTTTTTATACCCATATGCGTAATGTAAGTAATGCTTATCCTTAGTAAATTAGGGCCTTATCCTATTAACTACGTAAAAAGGATAAGCATGCATTTTTCTTAAAGGCCATAAAGCCAAGACTAAAAATGGGCGTACTCATATATGACCTAGAATGCCACCATATTTAATTACGTATATTAATCACTATTTTTCTTGTTAGCTACAAAAATAGTCATCAATACCTGATTAAGAAGGCAATTCAACTGTGTGATTTAGTATGGATAAATGTTATACCTGGATTATACGTAACTTAATTCAATAGTTACTTAGCTGCAGATTCAAGGTAAAGTAAATGCCCTTGTCAGCAAAAACTGATGCTGAGCCCTTTGATACAACTGAGCAAATATCACCTGCTGCGACATCTAAACCCAGGCGTGGGCGTCCGCCGACGTTGACAGATGAAAGCCAAAGACGCAAACGCCGCAATGTTTCTATCTCGGATAATGCCTGGAATCATCTTGAGAAGTTAGTTGTGAAACTTGGGTATTCATCTAAAAGTGAGCTTTTGGAACTCATTGGCAAAGGGGAGTTAGTGGTTACAAAACCAACCGCTCACAGTCCTTCGTCTTCCTTGTCTGAAATTTTGGTATATCGCCGACTACAAGGTCTGTTTGCTCCCCATAGCGATGTTCTACACTCTCTATTTGCCTTTAATTCCGCTATCTATCAAAAAATAGAGCCGTTACAAAGTCATCCGTTCCGTAAGCTGATGGTCAATGACCTGATAGCGTCAATGTCAGTGGTGTTTCAACACTGTTATATTCGACCTGATCGCTACGTTAATAGTCTCAGCGCCCTCAGCCGTCTGATTAATTATTGTCTTTTACTTAATCAAGCTGATTTAGAAAATGCATGGCAATTGAATCCCAAAAACAACTTTCTTGATAGGGACCCGTTGCATGAAAGCAGTTCACGTGACTGCTTGGCTAAAATCGGCAGCGCTATGAGCCATCTCTCGACAGCTAGTTTTTCACTACAGTTCACAGCCCTGCGGCTCAAGTATATTAGCGGATTCACTGAAGCTCAAATTCAACAGATCTATGAGCTTCAGGGTATGGATTTCACAATTGAAGATATTCGTCGTCTTGTCCATGAGGGGTGGACTAAGTTCCGCAAACACAGAAATAAGCCCTCTAAGATAGAAACACCAATGGCCTCCGTTGTTATTCCACCGGAAGCCGCTAAATATTGCGACTTGTTATGGACGTCTTCATTAACGCAGGCTAGAGATAGACACGCATTATTGCGCATTCTTGTTAAAGCAACATATCATGCCCCTCTAAATTTTTGGCTCTGTGAAATCGAGCATGAATGGGGTGCTCACGTCTTAGGTTATTCACCTGAGCAGGCCAAAGAATGGGCGCAATTACAAGCATCGATTCAACGTCATCTCAGCGAAAAACTGCAAGTTAGTAAAGATACTATTGATAAGGAAATGCACTATTGTCTCAGTAGAACAGAAGCCGTTGAAAACTTAGCCGCTATTTTTGAAAAAGAGACGGGGATTAGTTCCACTACAGAACTTGGGCAGTTTATGATTCGTCTTTTGCAGGGAGAGGCCGAGGAGAAATTTGCACTAGCTGAGCTTAAAAAGCTAAGACGCTCAGGTCATGAACTTTCTTGAGATGACTGACATTACAGG
>NZ_JADEXP010000556.1 GCF_015207065.1 Leptolyngbya cf. ectocarpi LEGE 11479
GATCAACATCTAGTGTACTGAGATTGACAATACCGTCAAATCCAAACTCAGAACTTGCTGTAATGTCACTTAAAGGTGTTCTTTCTGGTCGAAACTCAAGTCCAAAAATAGCCTGAGCATTTATATTTACGCTTCCCCCATCGCCAGTGAACGCATTTGCAGCAATATCACTGTTTTCTGTAGAAACACCAAATACAAAACCATTAGGAGCATCAATGATGATATTCCCCCCATTGCCACCTGATTGAGCAGTTCCCGCTGTAGTTGAAATTTCACTGTTAAGCCTAAGCAACAAAAGGTCCCATATATCTAAAGAAATATTGCCTCCCTCTCCAGAAGCTGTTTCACCCAAAATCGCAGCTTGATTATGCAAAGAAATATTATTAGCTGAGATCTCTATTTTGCCTGCGTCTCCTGTACCGAGTCTACGTTCAATCACAGTTGGTGGGACATCATCAAGTTCTGGCACTTCCCTTAATGCAGTAATTAAATTTCTGGTTTTTTCCAGCAAATTACCTGCATCTTCTGCTTGAAAATCATTACTAACAACAATTCTTGCCCCGTTTTGGAGACTTAGCTCTCCATCAGCATAGATATTGATATTACCCCCATTTCCCTCAGCAAATGATTGAGCATAAATACCACTACTAACTTGACCATCTTGGGAAGTTCCTTGCAAAAGGATATCTGAAGCGTTAACTGTAAGATTCCCTCCTTGCCCTTGACTAAAGGTAGACGCAGAAATTCCTGCTCCATTTTGGACTGAAAGCTGATCTGTTGTGAGAATTAAATTACCAGCAATGGTTGAATTAGCCGTATCCACAGAGATGCTACTGCCAAACAGCTGATTCTCTGAAGTCCCAGTCACCCTAACAAAGTCATCTGAATTAATAATGATGTCACCACCCTTGCCTCCACCCTCAGCTAGGGTAGCCGCTGAAATAATACCTCCATCTTCAATAATTAATTGGTCAGTATTAATCCTTAAAGTGCCAGCCTCTGAAGCGCCTAAACTCAAACTGATTAAGGCACTAGGAAATAAATCACCTCTGGGAAACAAGTCCTGAGGCCCTGTACCACTAACCTGAACTACATTAGCATCTATAGATAACTCTCCTCCTGTACCTGTTGGAGAATTACTATCAGTTGAAGTTGAGATCACTGAGCCACCTTGAACAGTTAGCCGATCCGTTTCGATGCTGATCTTTCCAGTGGGTTGAATTCCACGATTCTCAGTTAATAAATAACCAAACTGATCTAACTCTAACGCTTGATTTGCCGTAATACGAATGTTTCCAGCTTGGGCATTTTCGCGTGATTGATTAATGATAGCACTTGTGATGAAAGAAACTGACTCAGCATCAAAAGTAAAATCCCCCCCTACTCCGTCTCTTGTTTCACCTCGAACAACACTTCTTGAAAGCGCAATATCAGCTTGACTATCAACATCTATGAAGCCTGCCGCACCAGATCTACCACCAGAAGAGTTGATCAAACTAAAGTCGCCAACCTTAATATTCTCACGAGCAGAAAGTGAAATATCACCACCATTGCCATTGCCATTGCCAGCACTACGCAAAAGCTGCAAAAAGTCATCGTCTATGTCAATGCCCAATGAGCTGAGTGCGTCAATCTCGTCAATTGTGCTATTAGGTATAGGACCTGAATTAATTAAGCTTTCTTCAACCTCAATACCGCCATTAAGACTAAGCAGTTGAATATTTCCACCTACACCACTCAAACTTATATTGTTTGAGTTAAAAATGGTACCTATTGTTTCAATATTACCATTTGCCTCTAACGTAATATCTCCTCCTATACTTCTAAGTCCTATACTACCCGTGCTAAAAATGGTGTCTGTCGTATCAATATTACCATTTGCCGTTAATGTGATATCTCCTCCTGTACTGACAAAGCCCGTACTACCGGAGTTGAGAAAGGCATTTGTTACATCAATATTACCATTTGCCGTTAATGTAATATTTCCCTTCTGACCCTCACCTGTAATGATTCGCCCTTGTATATCCAGGTTTACAGCTTCAAGAGTCAGGTTTTTTCCAGCTTCTAAGTTGCCTTCATTAACAATATCTCCAGTAAACATAACACCTACTGGAGCCTCCACATTGACTGTCAATAGCGGAGCTGTTGCTGGTTCCGTAGCACTGAATCTATTTCCATCTGAAAATGCTATCGAACTAGCCGTTGTTGCTGTAAAAGAACCTGGAATATCTAAAGTTGCATTTGGACCAAAGGTAAACCCACGAGGATTAATCAGATAGAGGTCGGCATTACCTAAGACCCCTAATGTCCCAAAAATTTCTGAGAGATTGTCACCTGTAACACGACTAAAAATGTTTTCAATATTAGGTGGATTTGCAAAATCAACCCGCTGTCCCTCATCTATATTGAATTGCAAAAAGCTATGGAATAAACTGTTGGTGCGAGTTGCACCCCCTTCAATCAAAC
>NZ_JADEXP010000557.1 GCF_015207065.1 Leptolyngbya cf. ectocarpi LEGE 11479
GTACTCCTGCCATAGTTAACTCGCAGTCGGCACTACCATCATGGTTATAGTCAGCAATCCACTGCAGGTGAGAACCAACTTGTCTAATAACGGCCAGATCTGTTTTGCGATCGCTATTAAAATCCGCAGCATTAGCGGAGAAGGTCACCAAAAGGGATGACAAGGCAATTAAACCAGTTCCAAAAAATAATTTCATTTTCACTCTTGAGTAATGTAAAAGCTAGTATTGGCAAGCGTTGTTGCTTTGGTAATCAGTGGAATAACGTTTAATTATCGATCTTGCAACCAGAAGGATTTATTTGACACTCTTGATTGCTTGATTTTGCTGTGAGAGTATTTGCGTTTTTGATGTTGCTTATCCACGGGATGAATTGGCAGCAATATTGGCTGCATTGGCAATGGAAAGTATTTAGGGTGATTTTCCATTGCCAATGAGTCCGTGAAGCCTGCTCATGTTATTGGCCATAACCACTGACATGGATAAGCTGGTAGCCTTGATCTGTATACTTGTTGAACTCAGATTGGTATTGACCAGAGGTCATACCGTGGCGGGCTACCCAAGCAGGGCCGGAGCGCTTTTCCCAAATTGCAGCATATCGAGTCTGGTTACCAGTGCCATAGCCACTGACGTGGGTTAACCGAAAGCCCTGACTAGTGTACTTGTTAAACTCAGATTGGTATTGACTAGAGGTCATACCGTGACGTGCCACCCAAGCAGGACCAGAACGCTTTTCCCAAATCGCAGCATACCGGGCTTGGTTGCCAGTACCATAGCCACTGACTTGGGTGAGTCGGAAACCCTGACTGGTGTACTTGTTAAACTCAGATTGGTATTGACCAGAGGTCATACCGTGATGAGCTACCCAAGCGGGACCAGAGCCCTTTTCCCAAATTGCGGCATATCGAGCATTATTGCCGGAACCATAGCCACTAATGTGGGTGAGTCGAAAACCCTGCTGTGTATATTTGTTGAACTCCGCTTGGTACTGGCCGGAGGTCATGCCGTAACGTGTCACCCAAGCAGGACCGGAGCGCTTTTCCCAAATTGCGGCATATCGAGTCTGCCTACCGCTGCCAGATCCACTTACGCTGGTTAAGCGATAGCCTCGACTTACATATTTATCAAATTCGGACTGAAATTGACCGGATGTCATGCCATGGCGAGCCACGGAGGGGAAAGTTTTTTGATTAGAGTCTTTTTGCCAGATGGCTGCATACTTTGTTGTTGGGCCTGACGTAGCTATTAGGCTTGCAATTTTGATGGAGGGCTCGTTGGGAATAGTTTCTTGAGCGTGGACTTGAGTGGGGACTGTTATTGTTGTACCTATTGTTGCAATAGTTAAAAGGATAGAAGATATGATGCGTAGTTTCATGGTAATTGTTGTGATGATTTTGAACCTGTTTTAGGAGAGTTTATTTTTCTCTCTTTTGCTTTATAGGCATGACATATCAGAGTTATGCATAGTGGTCCATAAAGTAGCTCTTGAAAGTTTTGAAAGTGACTAGTCAGCAACCGTTTGCCCTGGTCACTTTCCTTTCTCCCTACTTCATAGGCAGAGCTATACATACTAAGAACTTAGCAGCCCTAAATAAGCGGGGTTTGAAGAGGGAATCAACTAGGTAACTGAAATCAGATCAGACTGAGTAACAGCCACGTTATTTACAATAGCTATGAGGTTATTTCCCTGTAAAATTGAGGTATTTCCTTGAATGATCTCAAGGCTGTAACCGCTGATATTTCCTGCAACTCGAATCTTATCCAGTTCACCACTGCTAAAGTCAAGAATAGTGGCGTAACTAGAGAGAGCCTGGTAAAAAGAATCTAGCACAAATATATCTGCTCCAGTTTCTCCGATAAGAATATCTTGCTGATCTGTAGTAGCTATTGTTGCTCCTTGTAGGAGATCATCACCTGTTCCGCCGATAAGCAAGTCACTGCCAGAGCCGCCATACAGTTTATCATTGCCGCCCTTGCCCACTAGGGAATCATCTTCTGAACCTCCATCTAGGATGTCATCGCCTGTTCCACCGATTAGGCGATCCATGCCTTCTTCACCGTATAATTTTTTGTTTCCAGACCATCCACCGTCAAGAGTATCATCACCAATGCCGCCGTAAAGGGTATCATTACCTCCATTCCCATATAGAAAGTCATGACCAGAACCACCATATAGAACGTCATGGCCTTCCAGTCCAGCTAAAGTTCTATCCCCGCTGACATCACCATATAGGGTATCGCTTCCATTGCCTCCCCATAGATAATCATTGCCACCATTTCCATATACAATACTCCGGACAGAATTAGGAGACTAGCACCCCATAGTCACAAAGACTTGGAAAGTTGGGATGTGATTTAATCAAAGTCTCGTCTAAGTCTAAGTTTCGAATAAACCTGTCAAGCAGATGCTGATTGAGTTTGCGACGTTTGTAGGAGGCCATGGAAAAGA
>NZ_JADEXP010000558.1 GCF_015207065.1 Leptolyngbya cf. ectocarpi LEGE 11479
GTGCTGGTATCACCTGAATAATTTGCTATCAGGTAATTTTCGTAATTTGGACTGTCCATCTTTATCCCAAAGACTCCGCAAATTTCCAGAATAATTGATGGATAGTTCAACTAAGCTCCAACAGAATTTCCTTATTGGTACTGGCGTTTTTGTTATGACTCTCCTTTAAAATTTATAGATAAGGATGATTTAGATATTTAGGGACTGGCTCGAAAATGAAAGACCCGTAGATCGAGTTTCGACTTCGCTCAACTCTCGAAGCTGGAATGTGGAGCGAAATCGAAACCGAGTTGATTGGGAACATTACTTAGCTGCGGATCCCTTAGCAACCATATTCTGTTGAACGAACGTTTTCTGTAATGATAAATCGTCTCTATTTTGTCGCTTTGACAACTGCTGCATTAACAGCTTTGGCACCGGTCGTCAGGGCTGAAACTGTTGACTACGATGTCATCGTCGATGTGACATCAGGACCGTTGGCTGGCGATCGCTATGCCGGTGTAACGTCGGTGGAGTCGGCTAATGGCCTGGAGAATGATATTAGCCAGCCGGTGGTGATTGCCTTTGATTTTGGGGGCACTGAGTTTACCGAAGCTGATGATAGTCGGGATATTGATGCCAATTCCCCACGGGGCAATTTTCACGAAGGTGACTTTGTTGGAGCGACCTATATTGTTTCTAGTTTTGGCAACAATCCAACAGATATTCCCCTAATTAATGGTATTGCGGTGGATGGGTTTGCCATCGACAATCGTGAATTTGGCTATGCTGTGGGTGCCGATCTTTATCGGGGGGTCGTTAACTATACGTTGTCCTCTGATTCCTCCGAACCTACCAATCCAGAGCCGCAGTCAGTGCCGGAACCATCTTTATGGCTGGGTTTAGTAACAGCGGGCGGCTGGCTAAGCCGTCGCCTTAATAAAGAGACGGGGGTGACTGGATAAGCTCGAGATCAAAACAGTAATCTCCCTGGGGATGCTGCCAGTTTTGTTGGTTGGTCAATTTGTGGGTATCGCTATCGGTGGCAAAGTTGGCACAGAGTTGGTAACGGCCATCATCAATCTTGCGATATCCATAGGGTTCGCGGGTGATGGGATCTTCTCGACGGTCATCTGGGGCAAGGGCCTCAGGGAGGACGTAGTTCTCTTGCTCCTGGCTGCGCCAATAGAGGGTATTTGCGATCGCACTCAAATCCTCCAACCGTTGTTGGTCAGCCATAATCAGTCGCTGTTGACCTGGGGTTCCCAAAACCCAAAATCCTGCCACTGTACCCGCCAAGACAGCGGTGGTGGCTAAGCCAGCAAAGATTCGGTCAAATGTTAAAGAATTCATAGTTGACGGGGACGGGGACAGTCAAGGCGTTTGGGTGGCTACACGTCAAGGCCCGGGGCTAAACCTGAGCTGGACGTCGCTGAATCCACTGGTAGTAATAGATTAGAGCACTACCGTCAAGAACTAAAATGACAAGTACCTTAAGTAAAAAACGTAGAGTTACCTCACCCCGCAAAAAAGAGGTGAGAAAGGCCATCAGGGTACCAATACCGACTAGCGCGATCACCAACAGCGCTATATAGGTGAGCCATTTGCGTACTCCAGAGTAGATTTTTTCTCGATAGGTGGTCAGATCCTGGGTAATCTTATGCATCAAAAACAGATAGACCGGATAGGCCACCACCAAACGCGCTAGACAGAATGCAATCTGAAACGCTGAGTCGCCATAGGAGCGACTCAGCGGATCGGGGATGACATGGTTGATTAAAATAAACCCAATTTCACCTAGGGCCTGGGTCCATATGCCCAAGGTGACAAACGATAGCAAATACACAAAGGCATCTCGGGCAGATTCTCCTTGCCCCCCTCGAGGCGAGGGAATCGGCGCCCCCACCAGCTCTTCGAAAACAATAAAGTAGGCCCGCTCAATTTCTCTCTGGGGCCAGCCAAAACTGCTGAGTAATTGGCTAATAAATTCATCAGAAGCCCCCTGGCTACGGGCAGCGGCAATAAAATTAACCAGTTCCGACCGACTTTGGGGATGATTTAGAGAATTTGCCGATGTCGGCTCCGGTGGATTTTGAGATGAGTCTTGAACCATATCAGGATTATCCAGCTAGGGCTATGGGTGAGGTCTGCGGGCACCGGGCCATGGACCGGGTGAACTTTTAGGTAAATCGAAGGTGGCCTGTTGCTGATCGTAGATCACCAGTCCACGGGCCTGATAATTTTTGAGCGCATTAGGACCATCAATGGAATTGGTATGGACCCAAACTCGTTGTGATGTCAGCTCCCAGGCCGTTTTAAGAGCCAGTGTGAGAAGATAGCCGCCATGACCCTGGCCAATAAACTGGGGCAACAGACCAAAGTATTCGATTTTTGCACTCTGGTCGGGCTGTTGCGACAGCTCAAAGTACCCGGCAGGTATCCCCTGCAC
>NZ_JADEXP010000559.1 GCF_015207065.1 Leptolyngbya cf. ectocarpi LEGE 11479
GTGCTGGGCAGATCGGCTAGGGCGTTGAGTTCGTCGGTGTAGGGCAGGTCAAAGCGATAGGTCTGGGAGAGTTGGGCGATGGTCTCAAGAGCAGGGTTGTCAGGGCTAGGCGTACCAGGGGTATGGTCTGGATCAAGGGCCAGACCAGGCAGGGAGAGGGACACCAACGGTAGGTCAAACTGCTGCGCCCATTCACGGGCAGGAGCGGCGGCAGTACCCAGAAACTGGGGCCACTGGCTAGCTCCGTTAGCGTCATCCGACATGTCAACACCAAAATACCAGCGGTGGGGTAGTCCCGAGGCATCAACGGGCAGCTCAAAGGGGATCAGTTGTCGGCTAGCGCTGGGATAGTTGGGGGGTGACTGGCTTTGGGTGAGGGGCAGTGCCTGCACCATGGGCAAGGAGGGATGTCGTTGCCAGACCCAGGGTAGCGCTTGGCTAAAAAGATTAGTTGGAAGTACGTTTTCGGTTTGAAAGGCTTGCAGCGTGTCTGGGTGGACGGTGTAGAGGAGTTTCCAGCCTTGTAGCTGAGGGATAGTTGCCAGGGCGGCTGCCGGATCAGGGGGGCGGACAGCCAGGGTTAATGTTTCTAGGGTGAAGGTAGTTAGGGAGGGAAACAGATCGGTGTCGGGATTGGCGGTGCGTAGGGAATGCGATCGCACCCCCGCCACCCAGTTATCTAAATCCGGCAGCGCATCTTCAATCCGTGGTTTTGACCGACTCAGCCACACCAGACCGGTCACCGTCACCTCAGGTTTTTGGATCAAGAGGGTGACCTCGGACAGAGTGAATCCGGCAGTCTCTCCAACAGTCTCTTCGGCCCCAGAAGGATTTAAAATCCACTGGCCCTGCAGCCTGTCAAGGCTGGTCAGGGTGACATTCCAAGGCTGTTCATTGGGATAGCGCTCTAAACTAGTGCGACGATTGTTACCCAGGGAGACAGCTCCCTGGAGGGGGCTGGCGGTAGGGGTCGTGACCGTGTTGGGGTCTGGCAGGTTGGCCACACCACTGTCCAGGTAGATTTGCTCGGTTAGATTAGGAATAGGCAGCTGTGCCCAGCCGTCCTCTAAGAGCATAAAGCCCCAGATTAAAGAGGGCTGAATCGGTCCTGTGGTCTCAGTCCATTGGGGTGGGGGCAGCTGTTGGGACTGGCGTAAGGCCTGGGGTGTGGCGGTCGGGTCGAGGGCTAGGGTGAGATCTTGCAGCGACAGGTCTTCCGGTGTTATTGCCGCACGATTAAACCGGTATTCAACCGTATTGTCTCGACTGGCCGTAGTGAGGGCCTGGGCCGCTTCTGTGGGGTTAGTGGGATTAGTAGGGCCTGGGCCTACGTCCACCAGTACCCGTAACGGGGAGTCAGGCTGGTCAGACTGACGTTTATCCACCGTGACCCAGCTGGGCACCAGCCGCCCTAACGATGTGGGGGGATTAACTTGGTCGTAAGGAGACTGGTCACTGAGCAAAATGTTGATCTCATTGGGATCAAAATTGAGCACCGGAGTTTCTCCCCAGGCAGCCATGGTCCAAAACAGATTGGGGACAGCAATGGGGTCGGTGATCTCTAGGGTGGCCCAGGTGGGCGTGGTACCAGTGGAGGAATGAGAAGACCCATTTTGAGGATTGAGGGGATTGAGGTAGCGGCTAAGCTCATTCCAGGCGGCAGACCAGTTCTGTTGTTCGTCAGGCGTCAGGCGTTCTCGTTCTAGGGTGAGGCGAAAGGGGCCGCTACCAGCGTCGGTAATTTGTTTGGCTAGCTGAAACGGAGCTGCGATCGCACCAGATCTCCAAGGCAGCTGAATTTGTCCGTGGATGGAGAGACCACTGCCATGGACAGCTAGGGCGCTGAGTAGATGGGCCGCGCCCGCGCGATTTTGCAAAGCATTGTCGGCAGGTAGGGACAGCTGCAGGGCGCTGTAGAGATCAGTGAGGGTGTTAGGAGTGGGAATGAGAGCATCGGGGATATCAGCATTGGCCAAACTGTCCCCCAGGTAAATCTCTCCTACTAAACAGGTGAGTTCTGGAAAAAATGTCTCGCCCTGCCGATCAGGAAAATCCTGGGGCCAGGTTTCGGGGTCGGCCTGCACCAACAGCAGCGATAAACTCCCGGCTTGAATGGCTGTCTGGATTTGGGTCGGTGTTTGCGGGGAGGGGATACCGACTTGAGGATTGCGCTCCCAGCCATAGGGCGTGTCGGTGATTTGCACCTGCTGAACGGCCCCCAGCATTAACAATGTGCCCGGCAGATAGAGAGAGTCTCGTCCTAACCGCGATCGTCCCGTATTGTCTAAAAAGAGATTGCGAAATGCCAGATGGCGATGGGGATCGGCCAGTTCAGCAACGGCAACGGTGGCCACCCAGCAAGGGCCTTTGACTTGGACGATTTTAGCGGATTCGGGGAAGGGAGGCATGGTGGGACTCCTGGGG
>NZ_JADEXP010000560.1 GCF_015207065.1 Leptolyngbya cf. ectocarpi LEGE 11479
CTCTATACCGATGATGTACAGGCCAGGCTGGTTGCTCGCAAGTTAGAAATTCGGGGGCGGCGTGCCGATGATCTGATTTGGCAGATAGCCCTAACTAAAGCCGTGGCTGTGGCCGTGAATCCCCTCATGCTGGCCGATATGGTTGGGGGTTTGGCGGTAGATGTAGGGTTGGTCATTAGCCTGTCAAAACTCTATGGGCTACCCATGACTCAACAGGAGGCCCTCAAGCTTCTGCGGACAATTGCGATCGCGACCGGTAGCCTCTCCATTAGCGAACTCCTGATTACCCTAGGACTTAGCTCGCTCAAAAGTATTTTAGGCACCGCTGGTCTCGCCACAGGGGGACTGAGTATGGCCCCTTATTTCTCCGTTGCCCTCACCCAGGCTGCCGTAGCTGGTTTTGCCACCTATGCCATTGGCCAAGTCACCCGCACCTATCTAGTCAATGGAGCCCACTGGGGAGCCCAAGGACCGAAAACAGTTATTGCTAATATTGTCAATGCTTTAGATGAAAAATCGATTATGGCTCGACTCAAGCATGACCTTAAACAAAAACTGGGGCGAGACTGAGGGACCATCAGAGCATTCTGTCACTTAGTTTCTGTCACTTAGTTTTAGAAAACTACATGTTCCGATAGACCGGCTTGAGTGGATGCTTTTCTCCGATAGACTATAGCGATTGACTATTTAGCGACTGCCCATGCAACGGTTTACCGTCGAAGTGATTTCCAAAACCCCAAACCCTCAGCAAACTATCTATGCAGCCATGCATCAGGATTATGCCGAGGGATTTGTGTGGAACGAGCGCCAGGATTGGCCCTCTGAAGAAAAATGCGGAGACTTGGTGATTCGCAATTTGCTCAAGGGCGGTCGAGGGCATTATGGCCCCTTAGAACATCCGCAAATTGTCTTAAATTGTGGATGGCTCCCCCACTCCACCATGCAGCAGATTCGTACACATCGTGTGGGAGTTTCGTTTGACGTACAATCATTTCGCTACACAGGATCACGTATTTTAGATGTGATTGCAGGTAACCGTGATGTGGAAGAGGTTTTTTATCTGCGACCCGTTGGCGATTATAGCGATCGCCAAGGTAAAAAATATACCTACACCGAAGAGCTGCGTCAGCAGGATGTGGCTTGGTGTTTAGATGCCTGTGAACGGTATAAAACTCGCATTGAACAAGGTTTTTCGGAAGAGCATGCGCGAGGGCTAATCCCGTTTGATGTACGGCAACACTGGGTGATGTCTGCCAATGTGCGATCGCTGATGCATTTACTAGATTTACGCTGGAAGGCCGATGCTCAACTAGAAGCACAAAAGCTATGCGAAGTGATTTGGCCTCATTTTCAAGTATGGGTACCTGCGATCGCAATCTGGTATGAAACTACTCGCCTCAAAAAAGCTCGCCTGGCCCCCTAGAGGCATCATTAACTTTTCCCACAAACCTTGCAATTCATTAACTTGAGTATACTAGTTCTCAAGTTTAATAACCCACCCTAAGAAGCCTTTCAATACCTTGCAACTGTCCTCCATTTTTCGTAAGACTCCATAGACTTGAATAGCTGAAATAGGCCTAACGGGTTTCTGGCATATGGACAGCTACAGCGGTTACATCTTATTAATGGATCAGCATTGTGGAGCAGACCCCATGGTCCAATCACTTTCTAATCAGTTGGAAGGTGGTATTTTTGTCGCGCATTCAACCGATCAAGCTGTTGCCCGTATTGAACAGAGCATTCCTTACTTAGTTATTCTCTCAGGTGCCCATAAAAACTGGCCTCCAGCGTTTATAAATCGCCTGAGAGAAACCGTAAAACCTTTAGGGACGACTATTGTAGCCTTGACTCAATCCCACGAACCCAGTTGGTCACTGCAGGAAGACCATCCAGGCATTGACGGTTTTCTAGTTGAGCCTCTTAGTCAAGATATTTTGCACCTTGTAGTTGAATCAGCGGTAGCTAAGACAACCCTGTAAAGCGACGCTACCTATGGCCAAAGTACGTAAGAATGACCTAGGCAACTTGTAGGTTTCTAGAACTGTTTGGGCCGCTTAGCGGATGGCAATTACAAAATCTCCCACCGCTGAAAAGAGTAGAGTAATTAGTACTCCAATAGCTCGGGTATTTGCGGGAATTTTGCATCTGTTAGTACTGTGACATCTAAATTATTTAAGTCCCAACAAGTTAGGCGGTTTAAGTTTTGGCTAGACCAGAGCCTACAGGATGGTATGCGGTACCAATATTCTCTTTTTCAACGAATCATCACCCTGGACTATAGCCAACGGCAGCAGCTTTACCAACAAGCCAGCCAGTATGCCCAAGCTGGTGCTGACATACTCATCACCTATGACAATAAGACCTGTCATCTCTGGATTAATCTGAAACATAAAC
>NZ_JADEXP010000561.1 GCF_015207065.1 Leptolyngbya cf. ectocarpi LEGE 11479
GTATATCAACGGACAAATTATCCAAAAGCCGGTGCGGAAGCACAGCACCATTCAAACCGAATTTGCCAGCGTTGTTAATGCCTCCCTCAAGCCACAAAAAGCAGGGCGTGCCTTTTCTGAGCTGCGCTGCACCTTTGGTGGCCAGTCGATTATCCCCGATGTGTCAGTCTTTGCCTGGGCCAATATTCCCCGCGATGACAATGGCGAAATTGCTAATGTATTTGAGATCGCACCCGACTGGAGTGTGGAGATTCTCTCTCCAGGTCAAAGCCAAACCCTAGTGACTAAAAATCTACTTCACTGCCTAAATCACGGAACTCAGATGGGCTGGCTGATTGACCCATTCGAGCAAACTGTTTTTATTTGCCTGCCAGAGCAACAACCTCAGGCATTTGACCAGCCAGAGCAGAGTGTACCAGTACCCGATTTTGCCCAGACGCTGAAGCTGACAATCGCCTCCGTTTTCGGCTGGCTGTTGGAATAGCTAGAACTGTCGCCAGTCAAATTTGTGAGTCAGCTGAATACAAGCAGGTAGTACTTAGACAACGCTCATCACAAATGTAATTTATTGATACTACCGCATCCCGACAATCACGGATACCCTTCTGATAGCTATCGACTAGGCTGTATACAGAAATATACCGAGTCGATGTAACGCCTTACATTAATGTGACTGATGTTAAAAATTTCTTTAATCCTGAACTTTGCTGCAATGAGACAGAAGTAGAGAGTAAATTTATTGTTCATTATCTGCTACCAGCCCTGGGGTACACACCTGGCGACTGGGGCCAAGAAGTAACACTTGGTAATTTTCGTCTAGATTTTCTTGCGATCGCATACAGCTTCTTCCCAATTAAGCATAAATTTCGACTGGTCATAGAAGCGAAAGGCCCAAAAGCCTCCCTAGATCCCCATGTCAGGAAACTAAGACAATACCAAACCCGGTTTCAGGCACGATATGGTTTACTCACCAATGGAAAAAAGATACGGATCTATGAGTGGTCTAAGCCTGATTTCGAACTTGTCATGGAGTTTGGGGGTGCCGATATTGAGAACCATATTGAGGAACTACGCCAACTCATCGGCAAGGATGCAAAACCGAAACCGAGACCATCTAAATCTGTTACTAAAGAATATAGGAGACATAATATGAAAACAATTGCGGTTTATCACAACAAAGGCGGTGTCGGCAAAACAACGACGGTTATGAATTTAGCGGCTGCGCTAAGTCGTAAAGGCAAAAGGGTTTTAGTGATTGATCTAGATGCCCAAGCTAATACCACATTTGCCGCTGGACTAGTTAAGTTTCATGATGAACTAGAAGACGATATTAAAGAGGCCTATATCTACCACGTTATTTTAGAGAGGAATAAGTTTCCTCTTTACGAAGTTGCCCGTAAAACCGAGTTTACGAAATCAGGTTTCGATGTCGTCCCTAGCCATATTGAGTTGATGGAAAAGGAAAGTGAGCTATCGGAAGCCTTAACCTCTCTAACTCGCTTGGAAGCTAAGCTCAATCAGGTGAAGGATAGTTATGATGTTGTATTAATTGATACACCTCCATCTCTCAATTTGTATGCCAAAATTGCCCTCATTAGTGCTGACTATTTAATCATTCCATCTGATTTAAAGCCGTTCGCAAATGAGGGGCTAAGAAATGTCAGAAATTTTATTGAAGGAGAGATCAACGACTTCAGAGAAGCTATCTCAAAAGGTCCTCTGCAGATACTAGGAGTATTACCATCCAAAATCAGCACAGCTAGTCGATTCAAGCAATATACCTTACCGAAAATGGAAGCTATTATTCCAACCCGTTATAATTTTTCTTTGCTGGGGTCAAGGATTTTCGAACGTCGTGCCGTTTCAGCAGCAATCGAGCGTACGATTCCCGTAGGAGAAATGGATATTCCAGATCCAGTTTCTATTTTTGATCATGAGCCTAGCTCTCAATCTGCCGAAGAATTTGAACAGCTTGGCAATGAGATTATTCAACGTGTAGGTATCTAGACAAGATACAACCAGTTTAATGATGTTTGCTGATTTTTATCATGAAGCTAGGGACCTCGTTAGTCGATATTGAAAATATTCAAATCGATCAAGATTTGCCTGACATTGATGCCTCTTTTCTAGAAAGAGCGGCTAACTCTATAGCCACTCTTGGTGACATGATTACGATTCCAATCGTTCGCTTTCTTGGCGTTGACGAATATAAGCTGATTTCTCATTTCTCAGAGTATCAAGCATTTTTAAAGGCAAGAAGCTTAAATGCCGAGATACCTGACAGAATACGCGTTTTTATCACAAATAAAGACGATGAAGAGAAGTTACTTGATCAGGTTAAGATTCTTCAGAAGGGAGATAAGTTATCAGCACCAAGTCCGTCATCATCCAAC
>NZ_JADEXP010000024.1 GCF_015207065.1 Leptolyngbya cf. ectocarpi LEGE 11479
CTATGGCGGCATGCCAGGGCAGGATACCCTAAGTGATGTGGGACGCTTTATTCGACTATTGCAACAGGGAACGGTATCAGCCAATCCCTATCCGGCTCGATCGCTAGATGGAGAGCGTCAGGGCGTAACGTTGGCAACGGTGTTTCAGTATCGAGCGCAGCGATTGACCCACCGCTGGCAGTTTTGGTTAGATGCGGGGTCTCCTCGCTGGCTAACGGGTCGCGATGAACTGTTTGGAGCCGAGATTTTCTTGAGTGACTGGCCCCAGAGACCGGTGACTGCACTAGATACGGAAACAATGCACGAGGCCAGATTGGAGAGAATTCTACGAGACTTATTGAGTCGGACAACGGAGAGACTTTATCTATGTCACAGTGAACTGGCGCTAAACGGTCAGGAGCAAATGGGACCTTTGTTAGGGTTAGTGGGCGCTGCGGAACCGATGGAGATAACCCGTTCAATCTAAGTAGCAGCAAGCCCCTTTATCCAAAATCGGATAAAGGGGCTGAACGTGATTAAATCTAACTAGCTGTTTTAGAACTAGCCCAGAGCTTTTTCAATCGCAGCCTTCAACTCAGGTGCATCGGGTGCCGTTTTAGGGTCAAAACGCTCGACAACTTCACCGTCACGACCGACAACAAATTTGCCAAAATTCCAGCTAATATCCTCACCATTGCCCACTAAAAACTGATACAAAGGGCTACGGTTAGCACCGTTGACGTCCTGCTTTTCTAGCAGAGTGAAGTCTACATCGTACTTGGTCTTGGTAAAGTCCTTGATTTCATCTGGAGTACCAGGCTCTTGAGCACCAAACTGATTGCAGGGTACGCCCACAACGACTAGACCCTTGGGGCCATATGCCTTGTCTAGTTCTACTAGGCCGCTATACTGAGGTGTCAAGCCGCAGGCACTGGCAACGTTAACGAATAGAACGACTTTATTTGCGATCGCATCCGGGGATAGGGGAGTGCCATCCAGAGTCGCTAGATTAGTGGGTACAGGCATAATGGATTAACGTTTTTGGACAACGCTTCCTATTATCAACCATCCTATCCACAAATCCAATATGCCCTCGTCGCCGAACCATGATCCGAAAAGTCATAGGGGTTCCCATGATCAAATCTGGCCAGCGTAGAGGACAGATGACCATTGGCCTGTTCAATGCGGCTACCGTGGGCAGATAAGATAACAATATTCTCGGTAGATTCGAGAGTTTCTTTAAGTCTGTTATTTTGTTCTCTGCGACAGTGCTCAGCTGTAGCCTGTTCCAATGGCAAACAGCTATCTGTTGCTAAACATGGATCTGTACGGGCGAACGCCAATGGGGTCGAATAACTCAGACCCGTGAGAACACATGTTAGTAAAGGTATAGATCGAACAAGGACAGCCATAGCGAATCTTCAGTGAGCTTTCGGAATCAACGTCCTTAATCTAGGATGTCTACTGAAAACCACCATCAGAGTAAACACGGAAATAACCTTAGAACTGTCTGATCCTGTGGTCTGCCCTAAGAGAAAACACGCATCTGTCTATACCTATCTGCATATTTCTTACATCATTCTTTTAGGAGTCAGGTTCCACGAGTGCCAGGTCCTCTACTAATGTGAGCGGCAACGACTCCTGGCTGAGGTATTGACCATAGCCTGTCTGTAAAAATTGGCGATAGTCCCTTTGCCCAACAACGTGGGTTTGCATAAAGGCCAGACTCAGGCCTTTCAGATACTCACGGGCTAGCCCCGGATCGGAGCCAGAGAGTTCCTCGGGCAGCAGGACGTTGGACTGAGTATAGTTATGGCTACCGCCCTGCATCAGCGCTAAATACTTGTCTGATGAAGTCAGCCAGGTAAAAGGACGGATTTGTTCTGTTAGGGCTGGAGCAACCGGGTCAGCACTCCCACTGACCATCAGGATCGGAGTTTTCAGCTGGCTTAGCCCCTCCGCTCCAAACACCAGACTCGTAATAGGATTAAAGACAAGCGCGGCTTTGATCCGCTCATCGTGGATCGGTTGCTCAAACTGACTTTGCAGCGCCAAACACTGTAGGGGCAGCGATACATTAACCGAATCTACCTCCGTCAGCTCATCTGTGCAGCGGGTTTGCAGCTGTTCGACATTAATCTGAGCCCCGGCTAACGCCAGGGCCGTATACCCACCAAAGGAGTGTCCCATCACACCCACTTTGTTGAGGTCAATCCGATTGGCTAAGGCCCCTTGGCTGGCAATGGCGTCCAACAGATAGGAAATATCCTGGGGGCGATCGACAAATTCGTTGGGGGCCATGGCCGCTGAGACATTGCCTTCTAGCAGATTTTCTACCTGTCGAAAGTTACTGCCGGGATGCTCAATGGCGGCAACGGCGATGCCGTGGCTGGCTAAGTGCTGGGCCATATCGACAAAGTTGGTGCGGCTAGCGGCAAACCCGTGGGAGATTACCACCAAGGGAGCTGGCGCATTGCTATCAGGCACATAGAGATCGACGGGCAATTGTCGGTTTCGCCGGGTATCCTGCAATGCCAACGTTTGCATTTGCCAGGTGAGTGCCCCTGGCTGGGTGAGGTCGGGACGCTGGGTAAAGTCGATGGGTTCGGCAGCGGCGATTTTGGTATTGGCCTGGGTATGGAGGGTTGCGATCGCACCCTCAGTTTCTTCCAATAGCTCCACCACCGTATTGATCACGTCCAAAATCTCCACCGAGTTAATCCGCAGCGTCGGTGTGGGAAAGCGGCGCATGACATTGAGCAGCGTCAGCCCTTCCGCATCATCTGCTGCCAAAATTAAAGACCCCCGTAGCCCCCGCGCTCCGTTTTGCCACGACTCTGTTTGAATTACATTCCCTAGACGCTGTAGCCAAAGTTCTCCCAACGGATCGTAAAGTACCTGGGAGAGCGTTACAGATGTGACATCCAGAGGGGTGGTCAAAATCTCCCGAAAGTCAGCTTGGTCTTGCTCACTGAGAAACTTGAGGTAAACCCCAAGCTCATCATCAATTTGGTTTTCATAGGCATAGGCTTCCAAGGATGAAACCGGAACCGATAGCTCTAGCACCCCATAGGATAAGGTGACATCTTCGGCAGCCAGCACAGACGTGCCCATCAAGAGCGGGGCAGCACCGCCTAGGCACAGTACTACAGTTCGAAGCCAGTGAAGTACTTTCATTGTTGCCAGTATAGCTAATATGGCCTAACGCTAAAAAGATCGCTCCCCTATCTGTCCGTTAAGTGGACAGATAAAAAAGCGACCAGATGAAGCTTGGCAAATTTGAACAGTTGTACCTGTCAGTCCTTCACTTAATACTCAACTACTTAAGAATCAGCACCGGACAGTGGGATAAGCGCACAACCTGCTCTGCCACAGAGCCAATGAGAAAACGACTGACCCCCTTACGTCCATGGGATGGCATGACAATTAAGTCCGCATCGATTTCCTGGGCATAGTCCACAATTTTAGACGTGGGGTCACCGATGACCACCTCAATGGGAAGCTCACCATATCCCATTTCGCCCAGCTTATTATGGGTAAAGCTGCGAACTTTTTGCTTGCGGTCTTCATCGCTAATCGTATCCCACATGGCGGCTGGATCAGCCGGGTACAACGGTGCCAACACATGAATGAGTTGCAAGGATGAAATATCGTCAGCTAGTTCTTTGGCCGGCCCCAAAGCCTGATAAGAAAGTTCAGAAAAATCGATGGGAATGAGAACAGATTTTCGTTTGAGCCAACTCATCTCCTTTACCTCCGTAATACAGTTTCTCGGGCAACCTGGGGTTCTGGCAGCATTTCACCTGACTGCAGACGGGCCATGTAGCTATTTAACTCTTTAGCAAGTAAGCCTGACATCAGGAAGCACCCTAGTAAATTGGGTAACGACATCGCCAGGGCCATAATATCGCTGAAATCCAGGATGGGACCAAGGTTGACCACCGCACCCACAAAAACACAGAACAGAAAAATACCTTTGTAGACATTAACGGTGCTATCACCAAAGAGATAGGCCCAGGACTGCTGACCGTAATAGCTCCAGGAGATCATCGTAGACAGGGCAAACAAAAATCCGGCGACAGCAATCACATAGGGAAACCAGCCAATCACCGTTTCAAACGATGCGGCAGACAGCTGAGCACCATTGAGATCGGCGGCGGTGGGATCGGCGTAAACCCCTGTCAACACAATCACAATCGCTGTCAGATTACAGATAAACATGGTATCAATGAAAGGCTCTAGCAGAGCAACAATGCCTTCTCGGACGGGTTCATCTGTTTTCGCTGCAGAGTGGGCGATGGCCGCTGAGCCCAACCCGGCTTCATTAGAGAACGCTGCTCGCTGAAAACCAATCACAATGGCACCCACGGCTCCACCGGCAACTGCCTCCGGGTTAAAGGCCGTGACGATAATGGTACCAATGGCCCCCGGCACCTCAGGTAGTTTCACCAACATCACCCAGAAACAGGCTAAGGCATAAATCACCGCCATGGCCGGGACTAACACACCGGCTACGGCTCCAATGCGCTCAATGCCCCCCAGGATAACTAAGCCAACAATTAGCGCCAGAACAATCCCAAATAACCAGCTCAGGCTGTTGAGAAACGGCAAGACATTAGAAACAGCCGCAAACGCCTGGTTGGCCTGGAACATGTTGCCAATGCCCAGACTGCCAATGGCGCAGAACACTGCAAAAATGACCGCCAGCGCTTTACCCACAGGGGCCAGTCCCATGGCCGACAGCCCGCGAGACAGGTAGTACATAGGACCACCGCCAACGGTGCCATCGGGCTTAATCACACGATACTTTTGACCCAGGGTACATTCAGCAAATTTACTCGACATGCCCAGAAAACCGGCCATGGTCATCCAAAAGACAGCTCCAGGTCCTCCGAGGCGAATTGCGATCGCAACACCGGCAATGTTACCAATCCCCACGGTCCCCGACAGCGCTGCCGCCAATGCCTGGAAGTGGGAAACATCTCCTTCGTCTTCTTCGCTGTCATATTTACCCCGCACCACATCAATGGCATGTTTAAAGGCACGAACATTGATAAACTTAAGGCGGAAGGTAAAAAAGATCGCGCCAATTACCAGCCAGAGGACGATAAACGGCATACCATTTTCACCGCCGATCTTAAAGTAAAAGATCAGGTTGAGAACATCTACTACACTCTGGACACCCGCTTCGATAGACCCTAAAAAGCCAACCGGAGCCGCGTCATCTTGGGCAAAGGCGACCTGGGGTAGAAAGATTAATAGAAAGGCAAGACCGTAGAGACAATGTTTCAACCTGAACATCGATTTTTTCATGATATTGGCTCCAAATGAGAGAGATTTGAGAGACTTTGGGTTGAGTCTTGGCTTAGGGAAAACTACGAGATATTAGTGGTTTGCTGATAACATTGAAATCTCCATAACGTTTTTTCAACGACTGGCTTCCCCCTTTTTCAAGGGGGATTGAGGGGGATCGAGAAAGCCTGTAGATGCGGAGGATCCCCCCTAGCCCCCCTTTTCAAGGGGGGAATACTAAGGCGGCTTTATAGAGGCCGTTAATTCAAAGCCCCCCGACATAGAGATCGAGGGGCATTTACTTAGGAACTCGGTAAAGCAAACACGGCATCATAGAGAGTGTCTGCCAAACGATCGGCCTCTTCACGATTCATTACCAGCGGTGGTGCCAGGATGAGCACATTGGTAAATCCAGGAATGGTATTGGTATTACGACCAATAATGATTTGCTGACCCATGCAGTACTTAGTTATTGAAGCCACAGCATCACTCTCTAAAGGTGTCTTGCTAACTTTGTCTTTGACCAGCTCCACCCCTAGTAGTAATCCCTTACCCCTCACATCGCCTACATTGGGATGATCCAGCAGCCGCTGCAGTTTGCCCAGCAGATACTCACCCATTTCAGCTGCTTGCTCACAGAGGTTTTCTCTCTCTAGAATTTCGATACTACGCAGGCTCACGGCGGTACATACCGGACTACCGCCATAGGTGGTCACATGGCGAAAGTGACTGTCACTGCCGGGGTCATCTAAAAAGGCTTCGAAGATAAACTGTTTGACTACCGTGGCAGAAAGGGGCATATAGCCACTGGTAAGTCCTTTGGCAAAGGAGATAATGTCAGGCTCTACACCCCAGTGCTGATGGCCAAACATCTTGCCGGTGCGGCCAAAGCCGTTGACGACTTCATCGTAGATGAGAAGGATGCCGGTGCGATCGCAAATTTCCCGTACGCCACGCAAATACCCCTCGGGCGGCACAATCACCCCCCCGCCCGAGATAATCGGCTCCACAATCACCGCTGCCACAGATTCTGCCCCCTCATAGAGAATCGTCTGTTCCAGCTCTCGCAGACAGGCTGCATTATACACATTCTCCGGCTGTCCATCGCCAAACCGATAGTAGTAGGGCGGACTCACATGGAAGAAACCCGGCACCAAAGGCTCGTACTTAAGCTTACGTTCAGCCTGCGCCGTTGCGCTTAGTGCCCCCATAGTGTGGCCATGGTAGCCGCGATAGCGAGAAATAATTTTGTAGCGCGGTCCAGAGCCCGCTGGCGACGTTTGAGCATGGTACTGGCGAGCGATCTTAAAGGCGGTTTCGTTCGCCTCTGAACCACTCGTAGAGAAAAACACTTTCCCCTCATAGCCCAGCAGCTCCAAGAGTTTATGGGCCAAGCGGATACCTGGCTCGTGGCCCATGGTGAGTGGGAAGTAGGCCAGATCGACCATTTGCTCATAGGCCACCTCCGCCAGCTCTTGACGGCCATAGCCCACATTGACACACCACAGACCAGAGATACCGTCAAAATATTCGACACCATCGGTATCGGTAACATGACAGCCCACACCCTTCGCCATGCACTTGGGTGGCTTTTGAGAAAACGGCTTGTGCTGTACTAGGGGATGCCAGAGAGAATTGGCATCCATCTTTCCTAAATCAGTCTTTTCTGGACTCAAACTAGCAAACATCAAAAACGATTCCTAAAGCGAAAGCGTACTTTTAAAAAAGAACTACATCGTATTCATCGTGAAGCGAATTCTATAAATGTTGCTAACACAATAAAAGCAATCAAAAGTTCTCTTCTGTATATTTACACACGATCTAATAAAAGATTTTTTAAGAAAAATGAGGTCGAACAAATAGGTGCATCAAAGCCAAAGAGTCGGTAATTTATGAGGTTAGAGGATGTATCAATAGTCTGACTGGACCCGTTTTAGAAATTTACACAGCAAAATAAAACGCTCTTCTGAGTAAAGCGTTCTTTGCCATTTTCTACTTATTTTTTTACTTATAGATAAATTCCAGAAACAATAAGTCGCACTCCAATTACTAGCAATAAAACAGTGATAACCTTCCGAAAAATATTAGGATCAAACTTCTTTGCCAAGACGACACCTAAAAACAATCCCAATATAAAACCCGGTATCGCTATCAGAAACTGGCGAATAATCTCTTCCGAGATACGATTTTGAAACCCATGGCCTACAACAACAATCGCTACACTCACCCAGAAAAAGCTGGTGAGATTACCTTTGAATTTTTCCTGAGACCAGCGCTGACTGCTGCCATACAAAATGACCGGTGGCCCAGGCAGATTAAAACTGCCCAGCAAAATCCCCGATAAGAATCCAGCCCCATAGGCCCACAGTTTAGATTTCAAAACAGGTACCACAGGGCTAACTAGGGAGTATAGCGAATAGGTGACAATGACAAAGCCTAAGCCAATCAGCATTAACGCGGTGGGGATATAATCCAAGGCTAAAAAACCGATGGGAATGCCCAACACCGAGCCCAGTAACAAATTTGTGATCACGTTGCGGTCAAATGATTGACGGTAATAGATACACAATATGAGGTTGTTAGTTAGGGTAGTCAGCGCCACCAGCGGAGCCGCCGTTTGGATACTGGTTACCCCCGATAAGATGGGCATAGCTACCAAAGCAAATCCAAAACCTGACACCCCTTGGACAAAGGCCGCTACAAACGTTGTGATGACAATAATCAATGTCATCGCTGTGCCACGCTCCGATGAACATGGGCGACAGAAGACTGGTCGGTGGGCATGACAAAAATTTCGCTGATATTGACGTGGGCGGGGCGGGTCACCGCAAACAAAATAGTGTCCGCAATATCGTCAGGGGTGAGCGGCGTCATTCCTGTATACACAGACTTAGCTTTGTCATCGTTTCCTCGAAAGCGCACATTGCTAAACTCTGTTTCCACTAATCCTGGTTCAATGTTAGTGACCCGCACGGGGGTGCCCAACAGATCTATCTTTAAACCTTCCGATAACGCCTTTACCGCTGCTTTCGTCGCACAGTAGACACTGCCCCCCGCATAGGTCTGTCGAGCAGCAATGGACCCAATGTTGACCACATGACCCCGCCTTCTAGCTACCATCCCTGGAACAACAGTGCGGGTAATATATAACAGTCCCTTGACATTGGTATCGATCATTTCCTCCCAATCTTGGATGGGAGATTCATACTGTTTTTCTAGACCTCGGCTCAGCCCCGCATTGTTGATCAACACATCCACGTCCTGCCAGTCTGGTGGGAGCCCTTCAATGGCGGCCATGACCGCCCGGCAGTCTTGGACATCGACACACAGCAGCAGCGTTTGGGCCTGATAGTGTTCTTGCAATTCGTCTGCCAGTGTCTGTAGTTTCTCTTTACGGCGGGCGGCCAGGATCAGTCTGGCTCCAGCTTGGGCAAACAATCGGGCACAGGAGGTGCCAATGCCGCTACTAGCGCCGGTAATCAGAACACATTGATTGTTTAGGGATGTTGCCATAGAAACTATTCACTCCTGATGTTGGGATATTTGTTGATAGCCTTTGTCAGTGGCCCGATCAGCCACAGCCATAAAATGCTGAACCATGACAACACAGACGCCATGGTTAAATTATTGGCACTCCAAACCACGCTGTAGTCGTCTCAAGAAATGACCTAAGTGATTGGACAAAACTATCTATCCGGGCTTTCTCCTTGGAGACGCTGCACGAACGACTCCGCTCAGCCCTCTTACTCTCAAAATTAGCTGGTTGAGCGGAGTCGAAACTAGCGGCATTAGAGATGTTTACTTGCGGCCATCTACTTAATACCAGGTTAAAACATCTCCCCACCCAGGAATGTTCAACGCTGGCAAGACCCAAAATCCTTGAGCTACAGTATTTTTGTGGAGTTAATCAGTAAAGTCCTAGACAGGTGCCATGGCGTAGGGGGAACCGACACCGTTCCATTTGAGCAAATGCTTATGAAGCCGCCCCTCTTTGATATGCAAATCAGAGGGTACATGGCCAGGACTTAGAGATGAAAAATAGATAGACAGCACTAACATCTTTCGAGGCCTATGGGGCGGGTCTTCAATGGTGCAACGTTAGCAAGGGACCGCTGCACTTTTTGTATCATAGTCTACTGTCCGATATTTTTCATCATTTGTCATCAACAGACCATAAATTTGATTGATTAACTCTCAAAATTAGTGTTACTGTTCAAGTCATCAATATTTAATGAGAACAGGTGGCTTTCCCCACACCCCCACCTCGCCTCAAAAAGCATTGCAACAACAACGTTGAAAAAGGTAGAAACACATCCTTAATCTATAGGAGAGCGATTTGTCATGAGAATTGGACTACCCAAAGAGATCAAAGACCAGGAATTTAGAGTTGGCTTAACGCCTGCGGCGGTGCAGGCTCTTGTCCAAAAAGGACATCAGGTCGTCGTTGAGGAAAATGCAGGCTGCGGTGCTGGATTTTCCAATGCTGATTATGCCGCTGCTGGAGCCACCCTGGTGTCGGAGGCTGCGATCGCATGGTCCCAAGACATGGTAGTCAAGGTCAAAGAGCCCCAGCCTTCCGAATATCAATACTTCCGCGATAACCTATTGCTGTTTACCTATCTACATTTAGCCGCAGAGCCCAGGTTGACTGAGGCGTTGATGGCCCGTGGTGTGTATGCAGTTGCCTATGAAACCGTCATGACCGCCGACGGTAAGCTTCCCCTGCTCACCCCCATGAGTATCATTGCCGGTCGCCTCGCGGTACAGTTTGGTGCCCGCTATCTAGAAAAGCAGCAGGGCGGTCGCGGTGTTCTCCTGGGTGGTGTTCCCGGTGTGCAACCAGGCAGAGTCGTCATTCTCGGCGGCGGCATTGTCGGCACAGAAGCGGCGCGCATTGCTGTGGGTATGGGGGCTCAGGTACAGATTTTAGACATTAACATTGACCGTCTGTCCTATCTAGAGACCTTGTTTGGTTCCCGCGTCGAACTGCTTTACAGCACATCGGCCCAGGTCGAGCGAGTTGTTCCCGACGCTGATCTGTTGATTGGGGCTGTTCTCATCCCAGGACGCAAAGCTCCCACGTTAGTCAACAAGACCTTAGTTGCAAAAATGCATCCGGGCTCGGTGATTATTGATGTCGCCGTTGACCAGGGCGGCTGCATTGAGACGTTGCGCCCCACGTCCCATACTCAGCCTACCTATGTTGAGTCCGGCGTTGTTCACTTTGGTGTGCCTAATATGCCAGGGGCCGCACCTTGGACAGCTACCCAGGCACTGAACAACAGCACTTTACCCTATGTGCTCAAGCTGGCCGACCACGGGCAAGATGCATTAAAGAAAGATGCGGCTCTGGCCCAGGGGTTGAATGTTGCCATGGGCAAAATTGTTCATCCGGCAGTACAAGAGGCGTTTCCTGTTATGGCATATGCTTGAGGCTTGAATAATACAATCGTATACTGCGTCTAAAAGTGCAAGCTGAGAATAGGGTGTAAACGAAACATCTTGTCGACCAGTACAGTGAGTAAAGTCATAGGCCGTTAAGATATTTTTTCAACTCGTTCAGCTTGCTTTTTAGAAGCTGCAGAACAACAGAAACGCCTTGATGTTTGGGAAATAGTTTCGAAAAGCCCTCCAAATCTGTAATTGCAGTTTCTACATCATAAATATTTTTGCAGGTAATAAGAGCTGTTTCATAGTACTTCACTGCTTCTTGAATATTACGATTTGCCAAATGGTACAGTGCTAAATCAAACGTATTGAGATAGCTACCTGGCCTTACTTCATATTCTTGATCTGCTATGGAAATTGCCTGATTCAGACTGCTCAGTGCTTTATCTGGTGCGCTAAGCTTACGATGAGCCAGAGACTTCAGATAGAGACTCCAGTCATCTTCAGGATCTTGTTGAGTGGCTTTTCCAAGCTCTCTAACTGCGTCTCCGTAGTTTCCTATAAGTAAATAGGTAAAACCTTTTTCAGAAATCACCCAACTATCTTTATTATCTAGCTCAATAGCTCGATTGAAATCATTGAGTGCATCATCATACTGCCTAATAAAGCGATAGGTAATGCCTCGTTGAGCAATTGCCCAATCATAGGTTTCATCTAGCTCAATAGCTCGATTGAAGTCATTGAGTGCATCCTCGTATCGCTTCATTAAACGATAAGTAAAACCTCGTTGAGCAATTGCCAAATCATAGGTTTTATCTAGCTCAATAGCTCGATTGAAGTCATTGAGTGCATCCTCGTATTGCTTCATCAAACGATAAGTTATGCCTCTGTGGGTAATTACCCAGCCATCGGTACTATCTAGCTGAATAGCTTGGTTAAAGTCATTGAGTGCATCCTCGTATTGCTTCATCAAACGATAAGTTATACCTCTGTGGGCAATTGCCAAATCATCGCTATGGTCTAGCTTAATAGCCTGATTAAAGTTTTGAAGTGCATTCTTATATTGATTCATATCGAGACAAGTAATACCTCGTTGAACAACTATCCAACCATGTTTGCCATCTAATTGAATAGCTCGATTAAAGCTATTCAATGCATCGTCATATCGTTTCATTAAGCGATAGGTGATGCCTCTGTGTGCGATTGCCCAAACATGTTTGCTATCTAACTCAATAGCTCGGTTGAAATCATTTAAGGCATCGTCATATCGTTTCATTAAGCGATAGGTAATGCCTCTCTGAGCGATGATCCAACTATAGTTTTGATCTATTTCAACGGCTCTGTTTTGATCCGCAATTGCCTCTTCCCACTTTTCAAGACATCTATATGCTTGTCCCCGATAAGTATATGCTCTTGCATTATTTGAGCTAAGAATCATAGCTTTTGTACAGCAATCGATGGCATCTTTATAGCGTTCTTCATTTATCAAAGATGATCCCTTTTCCAGAAGAGCATTGTAAAGTAAATAATTTTCTCTACTTGTATACTCTCCTAATTCTGCCAGCAATAGAATTCTATCAACCGGCCAATAGAAAAATTTATCTATCAACTGGCCAAATGTTCTCTTCCATGTAGATGAATCTACAACAAAATTATGTACTCTGTAGTATGTCTTTGGGAGGCTTATTTTTGAAAGTTTTCTTGAGGTTTTTTTCCATAAGCTTGTTTTGAATGCTCCATCAAAAGCTTCCATAGCTTTGATTAAGCAAGTATTCAGCCAGTCAGATTTATACTGAGCAACAAAACTTTTAAGTTCTGATTTAGCCGTATTATTTCCTTTTAGGAGCGGCAGTACTAACGGTTCTGGTATCGTAAATAACCCCTCTGTTTCGACGATATCAAACGTTATCCACCTTTTGGCTGCTCTCTCTATAAGATTGAAAACGTTCTGCCGTTGCCGTTTGTATCCTGACTGATAACAGGCATATTGTTTAATACTAGATGCACGGGGTGTTACTCCCGCCGAGACAAAAGTAGCAATGCTCTCTAGCAAAACTTCGGCTAAAGGCTCCAGACTAATAATATTACGCCGCTGCTCTGCCCAAGCCTCTTCATCACTTTGATTTAAAAGCTTTTCAACGAGTACCTTACTTAGCTCAGTCTCCTGTGAAGCTTGCTGCAGAGTGAAAACAATACTGTATGGTCTACCATCAGTCAGATTAGCTAGTGCATTCACTGCATCAGGTGTGATATGAAACTCCCAAATATCTTTGGAAGTATTGACTAACTCCTGACGTTGGCTAATATTTAAAGCCCCTAATTCCAGCAAATAAAAGCTATGTTCACTTAGCCAATCCCTGACGGTATCTGTTAAGCGCTCTTGCTGAATTGTGATTAAGCAGTAGGTATCTCTACGAAGGTTTGTGATTGTGTCCAAACATTGGGATAGTCGTTCAAGCCGTTCTTTTTCAGGACGAAGCCCTAATTCATCGATAAAAAATAATGTTCTTTCACGATCATCTACCTGGATAGTAATCGACTCAGCCAGCGAGTCTTGTTTGATCAGATCCAGCGCAGATGTGGGCTCATAAACTGCGGCAATTGTGCCATCTTCGGTAGCTGTACGAATAATTTCTGCAGCTTCGCGGGTTTTTCCCGATTTCATCCACCCAACGATAGCGACTCGTCCATGCTCTCGCAGTAGACCAGGGTTAGCAGCTCCCCGATCAATCCAGGGAATCTTACCACTTTTCCCTAGACGAGCCGTTAAGGTCTCGTATTTGACTCTACGAATCGGTTTACTATCTGCCAGTCCAGTGGCATCTGCAGCTTCTTGTTCTCGCGTTAGTTCTCGGATAGGGAGTATTACAGTAACTGCAGCACTTGACAACGCAAGCAGCGCCCCAAACCCTCCGGTAATCTGTACTACCTTTTTAAACCAAGCTGGAAAAAGACTTGGGAATAAACTATATACACACCAAACAATAAACCCAAATGCCAGGATGAAAGCGCCAATACCGACAAAAAGCCTAAACGATTTTCTATAGTTGCGCTTCTGACGCCTTGCCATTTCCTAAGCCCGAGAGTTTTCATCTCCAGTTGTATCAACTTTAGTCTTAGATCTCCAACATCATTCTTCAAAAAAAATACTTGAATTTCATAGTCCACAGCTACATGCAGATTTTCAGCAGCTACATCAACTGAGAAGGCGCATTACGCTCCAAAATCTTACGCTAATGCACCCTACGTAAATTGGCTAACTTTATTCCAACAAGCACCTATCAACATTTCTTGATCCTTAATAAACTGTATCTTGACGTCAACAACAAATCTGTTCTACGATTTCATCCATGGTCATTCACTGACCTACCGAACTCAATTGCTTAGCGCCATCGGCGGGTGCGACAACACCCAACCGATGACTCCCCTGCCAAGCTGATAACGCCAGCCTGGAGGCGTAGGGTTAGTTTACCTTAGCCACCCCAGATTGCATCACTTGTAGGGTGGCTAACCCTTGAGTTCTGGTCCTTACCCCCATGGGTCGCTGTCTAACCACAGCCCCAGGGGGCTAAACCTACACAAAGGAAACCAGAACCATGTTTCAAGACCCCACCCAGGGCGCAAACGCGCCCAACGTTTCGCCTATCATCCTGCCCGAGTACCAGTACGACACCGTACGACACCTGCTGCTCGGCAAACTCACCCCCGTGCGCAACACCATCACCCTGCTCCACACCCTCACCTATGCCGAACCCAACGACTGGAGTAAACCCTTACCCACCGGGCGACCCAACGAGGTCATGGCCATCCTCACCAAGCGCATACGGGTAGACTAAGGCTAACAAAAGAGAATTTTATCGTAGGGTGGGTAAACACCCCTGGATAGTCATCGCCATTTGCCAATATCCACGTTTACCCACCACTCCCAAGATTCTCCTAATACTCATTGAGAAGGTGCATTACGCTCCACAAGGTTACGCTAATGCACCCTACGCGCTAGACCCTATCGTTTCAGCCAGTTCAACCCAAACGGCAATGACTTCTCATCATCCGTCCCACGGTCCGCCACAAACTCTGCCGGATTCTGATCATACCGATTCCGCACAGGAATCGCTGGCCCCTGCCGATCGCCCGCCAGGGCAGCCGTTTCTTCCAAAGCTGCCCGTAAACGCTTACCCGCATAAATCGACATATCACGGGGAACATTGATGCGATCGCGCAAATAACGCAGACCGCTATCACTGCCCTGGGGCGGCTCACAACTCTCACCCGTCATCAGATAAGTGAGAGCGCAGCGCAGCGCCTCATCAATCACCGCATCTTCTGTCGGGTTTATCCGCACAATGTTGTTGCGATGCCTCAACATCCGATGCAGGGCCTCCATCCGAGGCGTCTCAGGTTCTTCGTATCCTACATCCGGCAACCCCAGCCAGGGTCCCTGATCCACCCGCTGTTGATTAGCCCTAGCCTGGGGTTCACCATTCTCCCAACAGCCTCCCATCTGCGGTGGCAAATCATGCACATGGGTATGAAAATCACTCTGGGTACCACGATAGGTGGGACGCGTTTCCATCGCATCAAACCAGGCCGCAAAACCAGGATTCTCTGCTCGCATGGAGTACCCCTTGTAGTAGAACAAGCTGGCGTTCATGCGCTCCACATAGGGCGTAAATACCAGATCTACCACACTAAACTCGTCTAAAAAGTAAGGTCCGGGCGTAGCCGCCAGGGCTGCTTCCACCTTGGCCACGACGGCAACAAACTGTTCGCGGTTAAACTGCTCCTGACGGGCGGAACGCACCGGCTGACAGAGCCAGCTACACCAGGCCCGAAACAATAGTCGCTCTAGCTGTCGCAAAGGGATCGCTTTTGGATCTCGCATACTCACCGTCAGCGGTCCAAATACCTGCTCTAGGGCAATTAAGATATCGTCACTTTCAGTGATTAATTGCCCATCTAATTCCAGCGCCGGTAGCATCCCGGAGGGTACCTTCTTTTTGAACCAGGCTTCCTTGGTGCCGTAGCAAAACATGGTTACTTTTTCGATGCGGTACGGGATTTGCTTTTCCTCTAACCACAGCCATACTTTTTGGCAGTAGGGACACCAGGCATGATTATCGCGATACAGAGTAACTCGCACATCGGCTTCGGTTTGGCCAAACAGCCGCAGCCTTGCCTGGGCATTGGTGGGGCCATTAATGCGATCGGTTTGAAGCGTATCGAGGGCTTCTAACTCAGGCCAGGCCAACGGAGTTGCAGTGGGGGCAGTGGTCATAGTCTAGACGAACAGCGGGGATTGGACTCCCTACTAGCTTAAGTCCCCACTGAAGCAAATTCATGATTGGAAGCCGGTTTCGTCAGCCAGGCAAACAGGCGCTGAAGCCGTTTTGGCCAAACTCCAGATTTTATCCAAACAAAAAAAATCCCCCAACATGTGAGGGATATGTCAAGGTTCATCTACTCATTCACACCTTCTTAAAGACCAACGGCTGTCCGGAAGGTTTTGGCCACTGTATGAAGAAATTACCAATTTTCTGTGAATCGCCAAAAATCCAAACTCATCAATGCTAGGGAATCACCAATTTTTGCCAGAAAATCTAGCTACCCTGGGGTTCTTGACCAGACCGGATAAATTCAGCCTGCTCCAGAATTAAGGTGGCAAACTCCCCCTGGCCATTGGCCCTAAAGAGCTGGGCTGCGGTTTCGTAATTTTGCACAATATCGGCTCGGATCTCCGCTGGCAAATCATCAGGCCCTTCAAAGTCCTCGCCTAGCAGCAACGCCTGCTGACGCAGCAGGGCATCGGCTCTGCCCAGGTAAGCATTCGGCTGGTCGGGCACCAGGACAAGCGCCGCGTTGTACGCCTCAGCCGCTTCGCCATAGTCCTCAGACTGCATCAATTCCAAGGCCCGGTCATAGACCTGCTGATAGTCTGTAGCGGATTTGACCGATACCTGATAGTCGCCACCAAACTGGCCATAAAATGAGCCCGCTAACAGGGTGTACTCGCCGGTCTCGGGCAGCTCGGCCACAATCGTGGCATGGGGGCCACCATCATAGTCGTCGTTTTGTTCCAGCACGTCCCCTGCCGGTGTCAACAGCGTGATAAACGTATCGAACTCTTCACTCACCATTTCAATGATCACCGCCTGTCCCGCTTCAGCCATAAAGGTATGGGTGTTTTGCTGGGGCTGAAACTCAACCTGCTCTTCGAGCAGCGACTGGGCTGCTGCTGGCATCGCTGCTCCCAACGCGGCCCAGAGCGCTAATGCCGTCCCAGAATAGACAAGCCCACTCAACCGCCCAGTTAAGTGCCTAGGTAAACAGCGATTTACCTGGCAACCCATTAAACTAACGATAGAAAAGCTAGACATAGAACTCCTTGGCACTGCCCACGGCAGCAATCTTTAAAACGGTAGCGATGCATTACGATAGCGAAATTTGTCCATCCCCAGTGTCCTGGCCGAAAATCTTGGGTGCCAGTATCGTCTGTCTGGGGCTGTGGTGTGGTGTGTGCGATCGCACCTTGGCCCAGTCTATACAGCCATTGGAAACTCAGCCAAACCACCCCAGGGTTGCCCCTGCTAATGCTTCAGCAGTCAATATAGACCAGATTGTGCTGCCCCCGGTCGATGATGTGCCAGAAGAAATATTGAGAACCGAGATCATTTTTGACGCCCGCTCTCCCCTAGACGGAGCCCCCCTATCGGCGGCGGACTATGCCCAACTACAGGCCGAGCTAGCCGATTCCCAAATCACCCGCACCCTCAGTTTTGAGCTGCGTTTCAACGTTTTTCTGCTACAGGCCCGACGTTCCCTCAAACCCATCATTCCATTTTTGCCCTAGTACCCCTTTTTTCCAAAAACAGCTCTTTGGTTACAAGCAATTGTTGTTACGCTCTGTTAACCTAAACTGCATGGTCCTTGCTTTGCCTTAGCAGTGGCAGGGCTTGAGCAAACCATTGTTTAAACAGCTTTTAAACAGCACTTTCTGCTTTTTATATACGGATATTAGATTTTAGACCCCTATGGCACTAACAACGGCCCCAGAGCAAATTGACCGGATTGTCGGCAATTCTCACCATAATCCCTTTGACGTTCTTGGTCCCCATCGCATTCAGATAGATGGCAAAGAGGTTTGGACGGTGCGCGCCTATCTGCCCAAAGCTGAAGTCGCCTGGGTTCTACTACCCGATAGCCGTCAGGAAGTGCTGATGGCCAACGACCATCACAATGATTTCTTCGAATGCGTACTGGATGTTCATGACCTAGCTAGCTATCAGCTCCGCTACAAAGCCGATGGCCATGAGCATGTGGTTTACGACCCCTATGCGTTTCGGTCTCCCCTTGTCACTGAGTATGACGCCCACCTATTTGGTGAAGGCAACCACCATCGCATTTACGAAAAACTGGGAGCCCACCTCACCACTATTGATGGTGTGGTCGGTGTCTATTTTGCCGTGTGGGCTCCCAATGCCCGTAACGTCTCCATTTTGGGGGATTTCAATAACTGGGACGGTCGCCAGCATCAGATGAACATTGGCCATGGCGGCATCTGGGGGCTGTTTATTCCTGAAATTGCGGTAGGTGCTGCCTACAAGTACGAGATCAAAAACCACGCAGGGCACATTTACGAAAAGTCTGACCCCTATGGGTTTCAGCAGGAAGTGCGGCCCAAAACCGCCTCAATTGTGACGGATCTTGAAAGCTACCAGTGGCAGGATGGCGATTGGATGGAAACCCGCCGCCAGCAGGATCCCATGACCCAGCCTGTATCGGTGTATGAGCTTCATCTGGGCTCCTGGATGCATGCCGCATCGGCTCAGCCAGCGCAACAGCTCGATGGGACCGATGCCCCGGTGGTCACAGTGGCGGAACTTAAGCCGGGTGCCCGTTTTCTCACCTACCGTGAACTGGCCGATAAGCTGATTCCCTATGTCAAAGAACTAGGCTTTACCCATATTGAGCTACTGCCCGTTGCTGAGCATCCTTTTGACGGTTCTTGGGGCTACCAGGTAACCGGCTACTATGCCGCTACTTCGCGCTACGGTTCCCCTGAAGACCTGATGTATTTTATCGACCAGTGCCATCAGAACGGCATTGGTGTCTTGGTGGACTGGGTCCCCGGTCACTTTCCTAAGGATGGCCATGGCCTTGCCTTCTTTGATGGCACCCATCTCTATGAGCATGCCGACCCCCGCAAGGGCGAGCACAAGGAATGGGGCACTCTCGTCTTTAACTATGGCCGCAATGAAGTGCGCAACTTCCTGGTGGCCAATGCCCTGTTCTGGTTTGACAAGTACCACATTGATGGCATTCGCGTAGACGCCGTGGCGTCCATGCTCTACCTGGACTACAACCGCAAAGCAGGCGAGTGGGTGGCCAATGACTACGGCGGTCGCGAAAACATTGAAGCCGCCGACTGTCTGCGCCAGGTCAACCACCTAATCTTTAGTTACTATCCCGGAGTGCTCTCCATCGCCGAAGAATCCACCTCCTGGCCCATGGTGTCCTGGCCCACATATGTAGGCGGTCTGGGCTTTAACCTCAAGTGGAATATGGGCTGGATGCACGACATGCTGGACTATTTCGGCATGGACCCCTGGTTCCGTCAGTTTCACCAGAACAACGTCACCTTTAGCATCTGGTATGCCTTTAGCGAGAACTTTATGCTGGCCCTGTCCCACGATGAGGTGGTCCACGGCAAGAGCAACATGATCGGCAAAATGCCCGGTGACGATTGGCAAAAGTTTGCCAACATGCGCTGTCTGTATACCTACATGTTTACCCATCCAGGCAAAAAGACCCTGTTTATGGGGATGGAGTTTGGCCAGTGGAGCGAGTGGAATGTGTGGGGTGACCTGGAATGGCACCTGCTAGAGTATGAGCCCCATGGGCAGATGAAAGCCTTTATGGAGAAGCTCAATGCCACCTATCGCAGTGAGCCCGCCCTCTATACTCAAGACTTTGACCAGCAGGGCTTTGAGTGGGTTGACTGTAGCGATAGCAGCCACAGCGTTGTCGCCTTTATCCGTAGGGCGCAAGACAGCGATGAGTTTATCGTCACGGTGTGTAACTTTACCCCACAGCCCCATAGCCACTATCGTGTCGGTGTTCCGGCTAAAGGCTACTATCGGGAAATCTTTAACAGCGATGCCCGCGAGTTTGGCGGCAGCAACATGGGCAACTTAGGCGGCAAATGGTCCGAGGACTGGGCGTATCACAATCGGCCCTATTCGTTAGATCTGACCCTGCCACCGTTGGCCACCGTCGTGTTTAAGCTGGATCCAGCGCGGACATCATCGGCTACGCTGTCTGGCTTTAAGCTGGGGGGATAAGCCCGTCAGTTTTGGGAACGTCTTTTGGGGACATCTAATGGTAGGGGGTTGCCATGGAGCGCCCCCTACGAGGTTTTACGGCATTCCCAACGTTTCCCAATCCTTCACCGTTGGACCAAACCGCTGAGCCGCTTGTCGCTCAGCAGTCTTGAGGGAGGGGTGCCACTCGCTTAAGCTGTAGTCTCCATCAATTTCTGTGGCCAGCAGACAGTAGCCATGGCCATCAAATTCGATGGCTAAATAAATCAGGGTTCCAGGTGTTAACTCAGCTGGCGGATTGGGCAAATCTGGCGGCATCTGCCAGGTGCAAATTTGCTTAACCACCATGGAGGGCATGAAGTATGAATATTTTGTCCTTAGAGACAAATTATTGGCACAGCTTCCCTTTTATACGCGATCTAACGGCGGATTCCACAGCGATTTAGTTGGCACTCCCTGACAACCAGATTTGACGTTTCAGTTAGTTTTCGCTGCGCACATGGGTCTGGCTCTGCTCTTCAGCAGTTAGATCGGCTAAAGCTATGTCGTTTCTTAGTACACGCCCTGTGGGACCAACGATTTGACGAGGCAGGGTGCGGGCATCCACCAGCTCCATCCGATTCATGTTGTAGGTGGTGTAAACGGTGTCGCCCGTGTCAAAGAAAAAGTCTAGAACCGTCATGGTTTGCATAGCGGCATCATTGCGGTTAAGCCAGGTGCGAGGACCGCTGCCTAGGGCTCCGGTGTGCAGCAGCTGTAGGTCGCCCGCATGGCCAGGATAGTAGGCGTGGTGATGGCCGCTCATGTAGGTATGGACATTGTGGCGCTCTAGGAGCGCCTGGAGTTGGGCGGCATTATTGAGCAGTTCGCCGTTGCGATCGCGCCCCTGGGAAATCGCATACAGCGGCAAATGCCCCAGAGCAATCCGGAACCTAGCCTCTTGAGCCGCTGCACTACTCAACTGTCGGTCGGCCCAAGCCACCTGGTCAGCGGGCACATTGGCCGATGACGCATCCCACACCAGGTAGAAAATATCGTTTTGCTTAAAGCTGTAATAGTACGGAAAATTACCCGTATCCACATACTGCAGGTCCAGGGTATCTTGGTGAGCCTGCCAGTAGCGGCTAGTCACCTCACGGTCAACCGGGTAAACATACTGCCCCCCATCCTGCAAACTAGACGCATCATGGTTACCGATAGTCAGGGCAAAGGGAATATCCGCCTCGCGAATCGGGCTGAGGATGAGGTGGTCAAATCCCTGCCACATGGCGTCTACTTCAGCTTTACTGAGGGCATTACTCTGACCCGCCACCATATCACCCACACACAGCACAATATCCGGCTCCCACTGGGGCAAGATTGATACCCCCTTCATCACCTCTTGGCGATAGTCTACAGACCCATAGCGAGAATTTAGATCGCTGATGACTACGGCCCGGACGTCACCGCGTTTGGGGGCAAAGAGGTCAGCTGGGCCGATAGGCTGGTTAAAGTTGAGAGGATGTTTGGGAACAGCAGCATCCGACAGAACAGACGAGGCGCTGGCCGAGGCGCCTGGCGTATTGGTCACTGATTGGGCAATGGGACGAGCCGAGCAGGCTCCGAGGGCCAGGCTGCTGAGGAGTAGAAAGCGACGACGGTTGAGCATGGGGAGAATGAGGTATCTATGGGAAAGGTAGCGCAGGTAAAGGTCTGCGTAAAGGTAGAACTCTATTACACTAAATTAAACTGAGTCACACCACTTATTTGATTAAATTCCTCTTGGGAGAACCATCACCATGGTTGCGCTTACCCTCAATATGAAAGCCGCAGCACTTGCTCTGGATGATGACCAGTTTTATCGTCTGTGTCAGGCAAATCGAGATTTGAGATTAGAGCGCACAGCCAAGGGAAATTTGCTAATTATGCCACCAACGGGTTGGGAAACGGGCAATCGAAACCTGAAGATTAGTCAGCAGCTTGCCAATTGGGCTGACCAGGATGGGTCTGGTCTAGGATTTGACTCATCTACGGGGTTTCGGTTAGCGAATGGAGCCGTGAGATCACCCGATGTGGCGTGGGTACGTCGAGAGCGAATCGAGCACCTAAACCCAGCTCCAGATAAGTTTTTGCCTCTCTGTCCAGATTTTGTGATTGAACTGCGTTCAGCCAGCGACAGTCTGAGTACCCTACAGAAAAAAATGGAGGAATATGTAGCTAACGGGCTACAGCTTGGCTGGCTGATCAATCCCCAAGACAAACAAGTAGAAATTTATTATCCTGACGGTGAAGTAAGTTTGCTCAATCGGCCAGATACACTGAGGGGAGAAGCGGTGCTGCCTGATTTTATTCTCGTGATTACCTGGCTTTGGACCCGTTAACCTTTTCGGGGAACGAGACTTAAGCGTGGCTGTTCTGACTAAACCATGCTCTTTAGGATGCCTAGCAAATCGTTTACCTGGGTGGCAAAGTACTGTTTGGTATCGATAAAAATAGTTCTTTGATTGTTGACTGGCTGGAGTTTGAGAAACCGCCACAGGTCTCCTGTGGTAACACAGCCAAAGATTGTTGTGACTGCATTCTCTTCTTGATGATTAAACAATTCAGCTGCAATCATTTCTGCCATGCACTGGCCTAGTCCAGCATTGATGCGGTCATTTTTTGTCTCCACTAATGCTAGAACTGGAGCTGAGAGACTGTATTGCGATCGCGAGCGACTGACAATATAGTCACAGCGTCCGGTCAAGCCTTGGGTTTTATCTACCGTAAACTCAATCCCAGAAAATAGGCTAATTTGGCGATCAAGCAGTTCCCGAGCAGCTGACAAAATTGGAGCCACAATAAACTCTGACTTGGCTTTCTCAGTACCAATGGCATCAGCTAAGGGTAAATGAATATCTAAAAAATCCGATAGCCACCGAGGCGGTACCTGGGGCTCAATATCGCTAAACAGAGCCTGATCTTCAACCAGTTCAACCGCAAACTGCTTTCTGATGTCATTGATTGTAAAGTCACTGTAGGCCATGAGCTTCGAATATCTGCTGAGTTACTCTGCTCAGCAGGCGTCCATTATGGCATAGCTAAATCGGCCCTAGGCAAAGATCCTATATGGGTAAACTGCGGAAAAACTAGATTTCTGGATGTAGACAGGGTTTAACTGCAGTGTCCAACGTCCGAGCACGTATGCAACTTCAAGCATTCACAACGAAGCGCTTACAGTTAATAGCTATTTTTCTGGCAGGCGGAGCAGTCTTGTACTCTCTGCTAACCAGGCTTGGTTTTTTGATGCCTTTAGCAGACATTTCATCAGTGGTATGCTTAGTCTCATGTCAGCCGGAGCAAGCTTTTCACCCACCAGTGAAGGGCAACCAACTCCTGAACTACAATCGACCTCTACAAACAGCCTTACCCGATAATCTCAGTCAAGACGGGATATCGGTTCTCGTGGAAAAATCTAAGTTCAGGTTAACGGTTTTCCACAAGCTTGAGCCTGTAAAGTCCTATCCTGTCGTCTTTGGCAGCTCTCCAGCTGGCGACAAGCTACATGAGGGCGACCGGAAAACTCCCGAGGGGATTTACTACATTCGCGATCTTTACCCACACTCAAGTTGGTCCAAATTTATTTGGATCGACTATCCCAGGCCTGACTCATGGCGTGAGCATTTCCAGGCAAAGCTTTCCGGTCGCATTGGCTGGCTACTCCCCATCGGTGGACAGATCGGCATTCATGGCGTGCCAGCAGGCGAGGATTCTATGATCGAGCAACGGGTGAATTGGACGTGGGGGTGTATCTCTCTCAAAAATCAGGATGTGGATGAGGTTTACAGGTTTGTGAGCAATGGCACCCTGGTGGAAGTTGTCCCCTAAGACAATCGTTGCTTGAGAGAATGCCCTGAACCCGTTACTATACAGGCGCATATTCGGTCGGCCCCTGGGGGGCAGTTGCCTAAATGATTGACTCAGTGCTGCGTACCCTTACCTTTGGTCAGTTTTCGCTACATCAGTGGCGACAGGTAAGTCTGATCCATCGGCTGCTGTCGCCCCTACGCCAGTGGCGACAGGGCAGCAGTCTGTTGGCCTATGGTGACCTGATAGCAGCAGGCATCATGGCAGTGCTGTTGGTGCTGTCCCCCTACACTTCTACCACCCTAATCGGCATTTTGCTGATGGCCTGCGCGGCGCTATGGTTTCTACTGACGGTGAGCGACGAGGCCAATGGCTGGCTAACGCCAATTCATCTGGGTGTAACCCTCTATTGGGGCACCATGGTATTGGCCACAGCGCTTTCCCCGGTCAAGGCGGCGGCCATATCGGGGCTGGTCAAGCTGACACTAAACCTGCTGTTGTTTATGTTGATGGCACGGGTGCTGCGGCAGCCAAAGCTGCGCACGGGGGTGGTGTCGGTGTATGTGCTGGCTACGCTGCCGGTGGCAGTCTATGGCATACGTCAGTACTTTTTTGGGGCTGAGGCGCTGGCCACCTGGGTTGATCCGACGTCTAACTTGTCGGGGGCCACACGAGTCTATAGCTATTTACGTAATCCTAATCTGCTGGCGGCCTATCTCATGCCAGCGGTAGCCCTAAGCGTTAGTGCATTTTTTGTATGGCCGCGCTGGTTGCCCAAAGCATTGGCGGCAGTTGCGTTTTTTTTGAATCTAGCCTGTTTGGTGTTGAGCTATAGCCGAGGCGGCTGGATGGGGCTGTTAGGTCTCTTCTTTATCCTGGCGGTGCTGCTGGTGTACTGGTGGAGTGAGCTGTTTCCGCCGTTTTGGCAGCGCTGGGCATTGCCCACATTGCTAGGAGCCATGGCGGGTCTCGTGGTATTCGCAGTTCTCTTTGTAGGACCGGTTCGAGAACGGGTGATGACGATGTTTGCTGGTCGCGAGGATAGCAGCAACAATTTCCGCATTAATGTTTGGGAAGGGGCGATGGATATGATTCGAGCCCGACCGGTGATCGGCATTGGCCCTGGTAACGACGCGTTTAATAAAATCTATCCGCTGTATCAACGGCCTCGCTACACGGCCCTGAGTGCCTATTCGATTTTTCTAGAAACCTTAGTTGAAGCTGGGTTTATTGGCTTTACAGCCTTTTTGTGGATGTTGGGTACGACCTTTTATCAGGGGTTGCAACAGCTGCGACGTCTGCGGATGACGATGGATGTGCAAGGGTACTGGTTGATTGGTGCGATCGCAACCGCCTTTGGCATGCTAGTCCACGGCCTGGTTGACACTGTTTGGTATCGGCCCCAGGTCAGCACCCTCTGGTGGATGTGCATGGCCATCATCGCCAGCTTCTACACAGTGCGTCAGCAAACTTATCGCCGCAGCGCTCCAGAAATAAGCGAATAGACATAACTATCCATCAATCCGGGCTTTCTCCATTAGCAGCCCTACGTGAATTGGCTTCTGAGACCAACACTATCACTGGTCAGCGGTTTATGAGCCATCGTGTTTAGAGCCGAACAGGGCTTACTTTTTTTAGTCATGGCCGCATAGATAAAGTCCTTTAGATCGGCAATATCTCTAGCAAGACTATTTTCACTATTTTGTCGGTCCAGCATTCGAAATCGTTGACTATTAATCCGGACGTATGAATCAATAAATCGCTGACGCGGTTTAGCCTTAATCGAGTTAATGGGAATTAGAATGGCGGCTTCGATCACATTGCCAAACTCAAGATTACAAACACTGCCAAAGTAGTGAAGCTGAGCACTTGTCTTGAGATAACTATTGAGCAATGACGGTAGTGACTGCCCTGTTTGCTTTAGCCGATCCTTGAGGATGCTAAGGGCCGCCTGAGATGTTGCATCTGCCCATAAAAGATTAGAAGAAGCCGGAGCATACACTCGACAATGCGGTTTAGGAACAACTAGCACGCCCTGAGTTATCTCGTACCGCTGCATAAACTGCAGCAACAGCGCTTGGGCAGCTTGGGAATGGGGGGATACAATCGTCACTTTGCCAAAAAAATAATCCATATCAGGATACTCTTGTACCAGGGCACCCAGACCACACCAGACCGCAAATAGTCCTAACCTGCGTCGTTGGGCGCTGCGATTGACAACCGAACGCCCTAACTCAATCGTTTTGGGCAAATACTGTTTTCGAAATTGCTGAGAAAAGTCAAATAATTGAGCCGTTGCCAGGTCCAGGCTGCCGTCTGACTGTATAGCATCCCGGCAGAGGAGATAACGATACATTGAGACAATTTCTTGAGCGACAGGATCCCAAACCACTAGCTGACGATAGGGGACGGGTCCTTGATCAAAGATATCGATATCTTTGGGTTTGCCAGTGCCACCGCCTGCCCGCCGAAATTCAACTTCTCGAATCCGGCCAATCTCAGTCATCACTCGGGGTGAATCACCGGCAGTCACTAAATAAATTTCTAACCCTTTATAGGTCCGAATCAGCTTGTCTACCGTCAACTCAGATGACAATACGTTTTTATCGACTGGATAGGTAATTGAGGGAAGAGTCGTCGCCGTGGCTTTCATCTATATACCTCCAAGACTCAAGCGGGGCTATTCCGCCTGGAATGCTCCCATGACACCAGCCATCTTTGGTAGCAAAATTTTCGAAATGTTACCTTTATCATCGTTGATAGCGAAATTTTCGAAATATCACCTCAAGGTAGCGTGGTCGAGCGCACTGCTCTCTAAACCTTGTGCCACTTTCAGGACAGTCGTTTTGACCGCAATGTATCGGCTATTCGTTAACTATCCCTGGGCGAGGCATGACAATATCCGCCGCCGCTGATGTATCTGTTCTAGAGGAAAGAGATAACAGCACCTGAGCGGTAAAGGTGAAGGTACTTCCTTAAACTGGAGATATAGCTGATCTTGCTGGCGCTGTAGTTGTTGCACGTTGAGCTGATTTTCTACCCTTGCCAGGACTTCTACCACCTTGAATGGTTTAGAAATGTAGTTACTCCCATCGGGTTGCTCCAAAGCAACGGCCTGCAGTGCTACGGTGCCGTTGATGGCTTGCTGGACTTCATAGCCCTGTTCTTCGAGCAAATCGGACAGCAGCCTTAGATTTTTGGGCTGATCGTCCACCAGCAAATGGATAACGCTGATTGGCCTCTTGACTGAGTTTATCAATTCCTCGATTGCCAGACGGCATCGGATCATAAATTTTATCGGCGTTGCTGAACCTGGGGGTAAAAGCAGTCTGCCAAATAGACATCGCCGCCGCGATTTCTTAAACAGTGAGGTAACTTGATGCCTCAGAAATTGTTACATTAAACAGCTGACATCAACGGAAAAGGTCTGTGGACACAACGATTACTAAAAATTTTGCTATTTTAGCCCCCGTGCCGGAACATCATCTGATTTCGGGACTTGATGCTATTGCTCACCAGCTAGACGATGAAACCATGGAGACACATCCTGTGTTGGCCCTGGGCAGCAATGCCTTTGAAGTCTTTGGTCAAGCAGATGCACTACGCAAACAGTGCCTGGCAGACGTTTATATCTATGCATCCCATGCGGATAATCCCACGTTAAATCCCCAGGCAACCTGGAAGGCAACTTACCTGAAGCAAGTCCATTCTCGTCGAGGACGCTATCCCGGTAAGAGCATTCATCGACCCGAAGCAACCGCCACCGATAAACCCACCTGGGCAATTTTCTGGCTGCTCAAAGATTTAGAAAAGCTTAAAAAACCCTTGCCAATCGGTAATCTGAAGGGATTAGACAAAAAATCTAACTATCCTCCTCGTTTTTTACCGGAAGCACCGGTTTTAATAGAACATCCTATGATTAGGCGTCGCTTTAGCTAAGCACGGGCATAACAGCTACCTTAAAGGTACTGGTGAGCCCATAGGGCAGCCTGGGTGCGATCGCGAACATCCAGCTGACAGAAAATGTTTGTTAGATGATTTTTAATGGTGCCTTCGGTCAGATTTAGGGCGACTGCAATTTCTCGATTACTTTTACCCTGTCCCAATAGGGTCAGAATTTCCAATTCTCGTGGGTTAAAGTGAGCCTGATACTCTGTTTTTTTACTTTCAGACTGGGTATTTAGCTGAGAAAACACCTTGGGCGCAATGGTGGGACCTAATTGGCTGTAGCCCTGGTGCAAACTGCGGATGGCCGCAGCCACCTTGGGGGCTGGAGTACTTTTAAGCAAATATCCCAATGCCCCAGCCTGAAGAGACTGAAACACATATTCATCATTATCAAAGGTGGTTAAAACCAAAATCCGAATCCAGGGGTAGCGGGTATGAATTTCCTGGGTTGCCTGTACGCCATCACAGATGGGCATCCGCACATCCATCAAGATAATGTCAGGCTGTAAGCTTGCCGCCAGGGTAATGACCTCCTCACCCTGATTTGCTTCGCCCACCACGTCAAGATCCTCCTCTAGAGATAGCAGTGCCGCCAGACCCTGACGAAAAAGCGGTTGGTCATCAGCCAATACAAGTCGAATCATCGCGGTACCCTAATCTGAATACAGGTGCCTTGTCCAGGAGCACTGTCTAAGCGCATTGCCCCACCTATCAATTGGACTCTCTCCTGCATACCCCTGAGACCAAAACCCTGCATTGGTTTGGCTCGATCAAAGCCAATGCCGTCATCCTCTAGAACGAGGGTTACTGCGTCAGCAGAAGCCTGTCCCCGAACGTGAATAACCTGAGCTTGACTATGTTTGCGAATATTTTCTAATCCTTCCTTGACCACACAGTAAAGCTGGTGGTTGGTTTGCAATGGCAGCTGGGGCAAGTCTATTTTACTTTTAATCATAATGGATGAGACAGAAGCAAAGGATTCTATCAACTGCATCAGTGCTGCATTTAGATTAAACGTATCCGCTCGCATCGTAGTTACTGCCCGGCGAACTTCTTGCACGGATTGACTGGCCAACAGTTTAGACGTATCTAAGGCCTGTTGAACCTTTTCAGAGCGTTGTGCGTAGAGCCTTTGGGCCAGTTCCAGTTGCACATCAAGGGAGGTCAAGGTGTGCCCCAACGAATCATGAATATCTCGGGCAATGCGGGTACGTTCTAAATCCGCAGCTAGCAATTCCATTTCTTGGGTCAAAGCAATTGCTTGTTGACGACTTTTATACTCAGCTACAATCGTTAGACATAGCAGAATAATGAGCACACTAAACGGAACATAAATCACAAGATTGTTAAATACCGCATCAATCACCAGCAGTTGGGGAACGTCTTGAATGGCTTGGATATGTTCCTGTATCTGTTCTTGAATTTGTTCAATCGGGGTTGAAATATTAGTATTTAAACGCCAAACTAAGCCAAGATGCCAGGCAATACCGGCGAAAACAACGGTAAAAATAACATCACGGCGGCACAGCAAAAAACTACTTTTGGCTAAGTATAGAAAAAGAAGGAGATCGAGGCCCCAGTCACTAAATATACGCGTTAGTAACAAACAGAGAATCTCGATAAAAATATAACTTTGTCGCTGCCACATGGGCCGTCGGATTGGAAAAACAAAGCTCAGAAGTGCTAAAATCCCTAATACAAAGAAATTGAGATAATCACCGTTTCCCAGTTCGTAGGGTACTGATTTATGTAGTATAGGAAACAGTACTCTCAGAGTCACCATCACCAAGAATGCCCATTCTACATAGCGCAAGATTTTAGGAATTGAGGGATTGATGGTAGAAATCTGAGGTGTTATCCGAGCTGACATCAGCGTATCCATACTTACAATTGTCTCTACAGCTTATGAAATATATGGGTGAATTTCCATGACAAACGTCATGTATCAATATGACCTGTCGCTATGGCCAGTCCAAAATGGCCGGTTTAATGTTGAACCATAAGCAGCTCTTCAGAGGAAACGGTTTGTCATGAAACAGCTTCAGCGTGGTGCAGGTTTGATAATGATGTCTATCAGTTTGATCGGATTTAGCTTTGGTAATCCTCATCTACCGTTCACGGCCAAAACCGCGAATGCAGCTGAAAACCAGGCTCCGCCGCTGCTGCAGCGGGAATTATTTTTTGCTGATCCGGACATTGCTGGAGCCCAATTGTCTCCTGACGGTCAGTTTCTCGCCTTTCAAAAACCGCTGAACGGGGTGATGAATGTGTGGGTTAAGGGGATTAATGAACCGATGGCAGCCGCTCGCCCGGTCACAGCTGATGCTGACAGACCCATCATGATTTATTTTTGGAGCGCCGATGGTCGTTATATTCTCTATGCCCAGGATCAAGGCGGCAATGAGAATTTTCACATTTATGCAGCTGATCCCACATCGTTAGAGGGTACTGCCCGTAATTTAACGGCTATAGAGGGTGTTGCAGCACGAATCTATGCAATTCCTAAACAAACACCTAATCAGATTATTGTTGGGTTTAACGATCGCGACCCGCGATTTCATGACATCTACCGTGTAGATCTGACCACAGGAGAGCGGACATTATTGCTTCAAAATGATCAGCAGATTGGTCTTTGGACGACTGATCTATCGGGCAATGTGCGCTTAGCCTTTCGTCAAACGGCAGAGAGAGGCAATGAGATTTTAGCGGTGGGAGACGATGGCTTAACCCCTATTTACACCTGTCGCATTGAAGAAACCTGTGTCCCTATTCGATTTCATGCGGATGGTCAACGGGTGTATCTAATGAGCAATCGCAATGGGGATTTAATTCAGTTAGAGTTGCTTAATCTAGAAAACCAGCAGAGCCAGGTGGTGGAGGTGGATCCTGAAAACCAGGTGGATTTTGGTGGTGCGGTCTTTTCAGAAGCGACCGATGAGTTAATGGTCACCTACTATGTCGGCGATCGCATTCGGCTCTACCCACAAAACGATGCGATCGCAGCTGATGTGGCATGGCTGCAACAACAGCTGCCCGACGCTGATATTGCATTGAAATCCCTAACCCAGGACGATCGTTTTGCGCTGATTGGAGCCCAGAGCGACGTTAACCCTGGTTCTACCTATCTCTTTGATCGCAGTACTCGAACCCTTGAAAAGCTTTACGATTCTCGGCCAGAGCTGTCCAGTGAACATCTAGCCACCATGCAGCCAATCCGCTATACAGCCCGCGATAGGTTAGAGATTCCAGCCTATCTGACGCTGCCCCAGGGGGTGGACCCTGTAAACCTACCGGTGATTGTGATGCCCCACGGTGGACCTTGGGCGCGGGATACGTGGGGTTACAACCCGTTTACCCAGTTTCTTGCGAATCGTGGCTACGCGATTCTTCAACCCAACTTTCGCGGGTCCACTGGCTATGGTAAAGCGTTTCTCAATGCCGGTAACAACGAGTGGGGAACAGGGGCAATGCAGCATGATCTAACGGATGGTGTACAGTACCTGATTGATGAAGGGATTGCTGATCCAGAGCGGGTGGGGATTTTTGGTGGCTCCTATGGCGGCTATGCCACCCTGGCTGGGTTGGCCTTTACACCCGATATTTATGCTGTTGGGGCCTCTGCGGTGGGGCCATCGAACCTGATTACGTTGCTCCGGTCCATTCCTCCCTACTGGGAATCGCTGAAGGCCACATTTGCTCTGCGATTGGGAGATCCAGAAGACCCGAGCGATCACAACCGTCTAGAAGCTCAGTCCCCCCTATTTTTTGCCGATCAAATTCAGGCACCGCTGATGGTGATCCAAGGCGCTAACGACCCCCGTGTTAAGCAAGCAGAATCGGATCAAATTGTGGCCGCATTGCGCGATTTAGGCCAACCAGTAGAATATCTAGTAGCCCCGGATGAAGGGCATGGTTTCTCTAAGGAGATTAACTCCCTGGCAATGACCGCAGCATTAGAGATGTTTTTAGCCGAACATTTAGGCGGACGCTACCAGACAGACATCGCCCCAGACGTACAGTCTCAATTGGAGCGTTTAACCGTTGATATTAATACCGTGACGGTAAACACGCCTGAGGTGAATTAGTCTTACCAGCTGGGACTGGGGACATATCTAATCGCAGTAGCGATGGCGAAAAACGCCAAACCTATGGCATTAGATGCGATTGACAAGTGGCTATCGTTTATCCTGGAGCTGGTCAGCAAATTGCCGAATAAAGCCAAATCGATTCAGCATTTGTCCCAGCGGATCGTCAGCAGCTTGCACGTTTCGGATATCGTCTGCCACGCCATAAACCCCACCTGCCGTAAACAGAAAAAACTGCACCAAATCTGGCTCAGGTAGGGCCTGGTCTTCTATGGGTGATGTCTGGGGCAACAACGTTTGAGCAATTTGAACAATTTCTTGGGCCACATTAGCCACCTTTGGATCACCCCCTAAGCCAACATAACCTCCCCCTACGGTAGGTCGAAATGACGCCTCACCGGAGAGAAATGCGGTCAATGACATGGCCCATTGTGTAGAGGTGGAGTTGTCCATCATGCCCACATCCATCAGTACACCGTATACCTGATTAGCATCAGCCTCTGAAGCGCCTGTTTGGTCAGGTTGACTATTAAAAATAGTCTCGCGCCAGCTTTGATAGTCAGGTGTTATTTTCATGCGGGCTGGCCCAGGGTTAGCGTCTGGAGTGGAAGAAAAGGGGCCAGCAAATTGACTAATGGCATGACAGGCAGCATCGACGCTGTCACTGTCTTCCTGGTAGAGCAGTGTTTTGGGTTCAGTATCTCTGGCGACCAGCTTGAGGGTATAGAACCAGCGGGTTACCCGGCTACCACTGGCTTTTTTGTGTCGCCGTTTGTAAGAGCTGACGCTGACGTTTTGCAATGCAGATAGCGGGATTTCCCAGTGTTTTGCACCCAGTAGGGTAATCCGTTGGCACCTGACCTCATTAGCCACTCTATCAAAGGTCAGCGTTTCTGCCTGAAGCGCCCCGTAGAGTATGTATAGACCATAGGCTCCGACAAATATCACAATCGCAACGCCAGAGGAAACCAAACTGCCACTGGCTGCCATCCAGCCAAACCCGACTAACGCTATGGCCAGCATTGCCAACGGTAGAATCAGCTCTTGGCGATGGATAGGGCTGTGGATAACGAGTTCAGAAGCGGTTTGTTTGGTGATTTGCATAGGGGCACGAGAATCCAGCTTGGACCCAGCTTACAGCTGCATAGTTAATCAACACCCCATGCCTCTAAAAGTTCTTCCGCGCGATCGGCTTCGTCATCATTATCCTGGTCTTTATATAACCGTCTAGCCTGCTGCAAAGACTCAACAGCAGCATCGCGACGGCCCTGACCCCACAGGGCCAGACCCAGGTTATACCGTGCGCCCGCATCTTCAGGAAACTGACGGACGATTTGTCGGTAGGAAATCACCGCCCGGATATACTGCTCTCGCTCTAGTAGTAAAGACCCAATAGCAGCCTGGGCTGGGACAAAGCTAGGGTTAGCATCGACGGTTTCTTCTAGATGGATAAACGCCCCATCGGTATCCCCGCGCTCCTGCAAAATCTGCGCCAGCCGATACTGGCTTTCCCAATCCCGAGGATTAACGGCAATGGCCCGTCGTAGGGCTTCTTCAGCCTGGCTTATGCGCCCTTTATGAATCCAGATTTTAGCGAGATTGCCATAGAGGCTACCTCGATTGCGATCAATGTTGAGCGCTCGCTGCAGCGGACGCAGGGCATCGTCGTAGCGCTCTTGCTGCAGATACAGTAGACCAATGGCTTCATAGACCTGGGCATTATTAGGCGCTAGGCGGGCGGCCTCTTCCAGGGCGTTGAGCGCTGTGTCGTAATCGTCCAGCTTGAGCAGCATATTGCCCAAACCTAAATAAGCATTGGCTTCACGGGGGGCCATGCGGGTAATGGCTCGATAGGCATCGGCGGCCTCGGCGTAGCGCTGGGCCTGATACAGGCTGTGGGCCAGGCCATAGCGAAACGATACGTTGCGACTGTCGCGGTCAATGGCCTGACGGTAGCTTTCGACGGCAAGCTGGAAATCCCCTTTGAGAATTTGTAGATAGCCGATGCCTGAATACAGTCGGGCGTTATTGCGATCAATCGTCAGGGCGTCTTGGTAGGCTGCGATCGCAGCTGAGTAATTTTCATTATCCACATTTTCCTGAGCCTGTCTCAGTAGTTCCCCCACCCGCTCTTTTTCAGCATCCGACAGCTCGCGTAGCTGCACTTCAATGACCGGTTCCCCCTGGGCCAGCAGCCCATCCGGTAGCGCCACTGCCCGAGTCGCCATGGGCCAAAGCCACAGGATGCCAACCAGAGTGACCACCAGCCGAGGTGCCGGCACGGCTTTAGACATAGCAACAATTGACATCAGGGGATCTCCTAACTCATTTAAATGACTCAATGGCTCTGTGACTGAGGGCGACAGAACTTTACCAGAGCTTTGTGTCGTAATATAACGGTGCCGCTAACGTGATAATCAATGATTTTAGCAACTACCGATACACTTCAAGGAAAAAATATTAACCAGTACTTAGGTATTGTCACCGCTGAGGTCGTCTACGGTAGTAATATGCTTCGGGACTTTTTCGCCAGCATCCGGGATTTTTGGGGCGGACGGACGGGCTCCTATGAACGCATCTTTGAACAGGGCCAGCAGGATGCTCTGAAGGAATTGCAGGAACGTGCCAGTCGGCTAGGTGCCGATGCGGTCATTGGTGTACAGCTCAAAACAGACACGATCAACTTGGATGAAACCGGTGTGCTGATGTTGGGTACGGCCAGTGGAACGGCTGTAAG